>JAUILJ010000070.1 GCA_030433055.1 Polyangia bacterium | reverse complement strand
GCCGTCGCTGGGGTCGCTGGTGAGGAACTTGACCGCGCGCAAGACTTCGATCTTCTCGGGAGGCGGGCCGTAGTCACCGCCCACGGCAGCGGCAGGGGCGTAGCCGGGGCTCGGCGGTTGGAACTGCGGGGGCATTGCCATACGAGCGGGTGCATAACATAGGCACTCGTCGCCTCCCATTGCATTGAAGGCGGGCAGACCCAGGCGTTGTGCGGCTGAGCCGTCAGGGCCAAGATGCGTCATGGCTGACAGCTTCCAACCCTTGGGGATCCGCGTGCTCACCGTGAGCGACACGCGGGATCAAACGACCGACAAGAGCGGGGGCCTGCTCTGGGAGCAGCTGGGTGGAGCGGGGCATGAACTGCTGGATAGGGCGCTGTTGCCTGATGATCTGTTGCTCCTGAGGGCGCAGTTCGCCGCGTGGATCGCCCACCCGAAGACGGACGTGATCGTCGCCACCGGTGGCACGGGGATCACCTCGCGGGATGTGACACCCGACGCGTTGGCGCCCCTCATCACCAAGCACATCCCGGGTTTCGGCGAGCTCTTTCGCATGCTTTCCTACGCGGAAATCGGTGCCAGTACGATTCAGTCTCGAGCGGACGCGGCGCTGTGTGGGGGAGCCCTGGTGTTCCTCCTGCCCGGGTCCACGGGCGCCGTGCGCCTGGCGCTCGAGAAGATCCTGCTGCCTCAGCTGGATGCGCGCACCAAACCCTGCAACTTTGCCGAGCTCCTGCCGCGGATCCGCGGCTAGGCCAGGATCAACCCTTCACCCGGCAGAATTTGGATCCCAGGGTCCTCGTGGGCCCAGCGTGCGACGTCGCCCGCGTCATGGCAGAGGACCCGGACCCCGAGCGCTCGAGCCTCTCGGATCACCGTGGGCGCTCCCTCGAGCAGTGAGGCGCTGAGTAGCCCGTCGGCGGCGGAGAGCCAGCTGAGGCACTCGGGACGGGAGAGCTGTCCAAGGAAACGCGCGTGGGGGAAGCGTCGCTTCAAGCGATCGCGTAGGGGGCCATCACCGATCACTGTGACGGAGATAGGGCGCTGGCGGGAGATCTCGAGGCTCTGCTCGAGCGCGACGTCCACGCGCTTGGAGTCGACGAGCCGCGCGATGATCAGCCAGAGCTCGCCCTCGACGCCGTGCCGTCGACGCGCCTCGCTTCGCTCGGGGACCCCAGCGAGGTCGATGGCGCATGGTTGCACCCTGCGGTCCACGATGGATGCGGGGGTGAGGGGAGCCAGCCGCTCGAGTAGCTCCCAGGACACCGCCCGCAGCCGCGTGAGCTTCGCACTGCGCGTCGCGCGGTGAAGCAGGCTGCGCGCCACGCCCGGAGGCATGCGCTGGAGCAACCTCACGTCGCTGCCGTGAGCGATCCACTCCGCCTCGACAGCGATTCCGGGAGGCAACAAAGGAAAGGCACCGGGCAGGAGCCAGTGCGCTTGGACCAGATCGAAGCTGCCGCGCTCGCGCACCAGGCGCGACACCGAGCGCCGCCCCTGCAGCAAGAAGTGCCCGACACCTGCGATGCGTCTGGCGCGCTTCAGCAGGCCCGGTTCGCTCAGCCGCGCCCTCACCCCAGGAAATCCGAACGCGTCACCCGCCGCGACTTCCCACAGCTCGACGCCTGCGGGTGCCGTGCGCGGCTCGGCCCCACGCGGCACAACCAAGCTCACTCGGTAGCCTCGGGAAACCAGGGCTGACACCTCGCTCGCCACGAAGTGCCCCGCGGGATCAGCGGGCGTCTCTGGATACGAGGTGGCGACGACGAGCGCGCGCATGCTCACCGAGGCAGCTCGGGGTGGACCTGCGTCAGCTTCTCACCGTGGGCCTCGATCAGATCCCCCAGCAGCCGGAGGTAGCTGAAGGAGTAGATCCCGCTGTTGTGGCTGTCTCCCCACTCCAGCGAGAGGGCGTAGTTACCTACGGGCTCGAGCTTGACGAGCTCGAGGTTGCCTCCGCTCTGGAATGCGATCGTTCCGGAGTGGCCCTGGCAGCCGGCGCACGGGCAGTAGCCGCGCAGCAGGTCGTGGGGGAAGCGGGAGGTGCGCCCGTCCTGCCACGCGATCTCCATCACGCGTGCGCCGTGGGGGGCTTTGACGCCGGTGGGTGTGAATCGAGGTTCGGCCATTGCGGAGCGGTTATAGCCGCCGGGCGCGGCTTGGGCTGCAAGCGAATCACCGGAGCCGCGAGGGGATGTGGAGCGCGGGGCGGGGCGGACTAGGTGACAAAAGGGCAGTGTTTGACGCTAAGCCCTTGCACGGCTCGGCGGTGTCTGTCATACCGCCCGTCCCCGTGTCCAATCCTACCGAATCAGTTCAGTGTAAGCCCCTGGAGGTCTCCGTCGGAGACAAGGGGATTGAGCGTGCAATCAAGCACTTGAAGCGCAAGATGGCCGGCGAGGGCATCCTGCGTGAGCTAAAGCGCCGTCGGCACTACATGAAGCCGAGCGTGAAGCGTCGCAAGAAGATGAGCGAGGCCGCTCGTCGTCGGCGCAAGCGGGAGAAGATCATCCCCGGGATTTAGCTCGTAGGGCGCTCAGAGTTCTGAGCGGTTCGCGCAGTTCACGGCGCCGTGCACCCACAGGTGGCACGGTTGCCGTGTTTTTGCGTTTGGGCCTCGGCAGCGGGTGGACGCTGCTTCGAGGAGCCGGAGGTCCGGAGTAGAGTCGCGAGCGTGACCGACTCCAGGCAAGCCATTGGAACCCGAGCCGTACACGCCGGGGAGGCCATCGACGACCAGAGCGCCCTGACTCAAGCGCGGGCGCTGGAGCCGCCACTGGTGCTGTCCAGTGCCTACAACCTGGGCACCGCGGAGCAGGCCGCGGCGGCTTTCCGTGGGGAAAATGAGCTGTACATCTACGGTCGCTGGCGAAACCCCAGCGTCGAGGCGCTCGAGCGGAAACTCGCGGACCTCGAGAGTGCTGAGGCTGCGGTCGCCACTGCGAGCGGCATGGCGGCGGTCACTGGCGCGTTGCTCTCGAGCCTTCGCGCCGGAGATCACGTGGTCGCCCCATGGAGCTGTTACGGGGAGACGTCTCGGCTCTTACGCGAGCACTTACCGAAGTTCGGCATCGAGACGACGTTCGTCGACGGCAGCCAGGTCGAGGCGTACGCGGCGGCGCTGCAAGCGAACACGCGCCTGCTCTACGCGGAGACACCGTCGAACCCCGTGCTGAAGATTTGTGATCTCGAGGGGCTGGCGGTCCTTGCCCACCGCCAGGGCGCTCAGCTGGTGTGTGACAACACGTTCGCGACCCCCATTCATCAGCGCCCCATCGAGCTTGGGGCCGACATCGTTCTGCACTCGATGACCAAGGCGCTCGGGGGGCACGGCGACGCTATCGGGGGTGTGATCTGCGGGACGCGGAGTCGGGTGCACGAGGCGTCGGAGTTGGTCGTCAAGGGGTTCGGCGGCGTCCTGGCTCCGTTCAACGCGTTTCTGATCGCCCGCGGCGTGAGGACGCTCTCGCTGCGTCAGCGCGCGGCCTCCGCGAGCGCGCTCGAGCTGGCCCACTGGCTCGGACGGCATCCCGCCGTGTCTCACGTGCACTACCCCGGTCTGGAGAGCCACCCGGGTCACCCGGTTGCGGCGCGGCAAATGGAGGGTTTCGGCGCCTTGCTCTCATTCGAGCTCCGGTCCGGACTCGAGGCTGGGAAGCGGGTTCTCGAGAGCGTGGAGTTGATCGAGCACGCCGTCAGCCTGGGTGACGTGCGCAGCCTGATCACGCACCCCGCTTCCACGACCGCCTCGACCATGCCTGCGGACACGCGCCGCCGGGCCGACATCAGCGACGGCTTGCTGCGGCTCTCGGTGGGGATCGAGGCGATCGAAGATCTGCGCCAGGATCTCGCCCAGGCGCTGTCCAGCTGTGAGCGCTGAGGATGTGTGGCGATGTGGATGCAAACCCACGTAACCACGTCGAAAACTTGTCCGTTCTGACGCCCCACGCCTACCCACGGAGGCATGGTCGATTCCGGCTACATCCATCAAGGGCCACGCCTGCGCAATCGGGTCGTCGCTCCGCCGGACGACCTGGTGGAGGACGAGGAGTTCTACGACGACGACGATCTCGAGGACGAAGGCTTTCCCATTCGTCTGCGTCACCTGATCGTGTTGTTGCTGTGCGGGGGCGCAGTCTGGATGGCCTATCCCCGCGCCATGGCTGCCTGGTCGCTGCACGATTCCTCCACCAAGCTCGCTGACTACGCGCTGTGCATGGCCGGGCCAACGGGGCCGTCGCTGATTCGCGACAACCCTCCAGAGTTCAAGCGACTGCTGCGCCGTCGGTTGCTGTCTGCACACCCCGGGGACCGACCGTTCGAGACCTGTGCCGTGCTCGGCCGAGAGCTCACCAAGAGCGAAGCGGTGGAGCGCGTGCATCAGAGCCAGGCCTGGAGCTTCGTGGAGTACGGCGGAGACGCAGCCGACGCACTGAAGACGACCGGAGCGCGCGGCGCGACGCTCAACGATCTCAAGGTGTCGGTGAAGCCCCTGGCCAAGCTCGCCAAGGAAGGCTGGCCGTTCGTGCGAGGTGGGTACAGTCGCCTGGTCAAGCCGAGCTCCACCGCGAAAGGTGCCCCTCACCCGAGCGAACTCCCGAGGCCGGCGATAGGTCAAGGCCTGCCGGCGTGGAGAGTTCGTTACCGTGCGGTAAAAATGAATGGGGAGAACGACTTCACCTTGGCCATGGGAGCAGCCGCGAACCTGGCAGTCTACCGCACTCAGGATGGGGGCATCAGCTGGAAGCCCGCGGCCATCAATGACTCCGCGCTCTCGAGCTTTGCTGAGCGCTGCCCCACACCGGGTGGGCGCTCCTACACCATCGGCTTCGATGACGGCGGCAAGTACTGGATAGTGAGCTCCCAGGGGCCTGACATCGAGCCCTACTCGAGCCGATTCGCCTACGCGAAGGAGCAGCTGATCGGCGCTGCGTGTGACGACGACGCGATCGTCATCGCCACGCGCAAGGAGCGCTCCTCGGACGTCAACGTGGCTTACTGCGAGTATCGCCAGGTCTGCCGCGCCTTCGAGTTGCCTGACTTTGGCCCCCAGGGCCAGAAGCCCCGTTACCCTGTGGATCTCGCTCGGATCAACGGGACGACTGTGCTCGCCACCGCGCGCCATGGCGTGGTGCGCGTCGCGTCGACGCGGGACGCGGGTAAGACTTGGACGCCGTTCGTGGTTGCGTTCGACATAGAGGCGAGCGGTGTTCCCACGGCGGTCAAGGTACCCAGCCGCCTGCTGGCGCTCGGCGAAGATCTGATGCTCTATGGAGGCGCTCCCAAGCCCGGGATGACGTATCCCGTGTTGATCTCCAAAGACGGCGGCGCGAGCTGGGGTGCGTCTCCGCGCGCCAGCGCTGCGCTTCGGGCGTCAGCCGGGGCGCCTCCTCCCTAGCGCCCCACTCGAACGCTCAGAACGCTCCCATGAAACCGAAGCCGGCGCTCGTATCGTCTACCCAGGCGACGGGGAGTACGCGGGCCCGCGCATAGGGATCCTGCTCGAGCTTGGGCTCATAGCGATCGGGGTCGTCCCCGGTGGCGAGGAGCACCACACCCACGGCGCTCACGACCACGCCCACCCCGACTCCGATCCAGCCGAACTTGGTGCGACTGCGTTTACGGTCCAGGTCGTCGAGCGCCAGCTGGAGCTCGGTGTCGCAGGCATCACTGCCACCCAGCGACTTGTCGCACGGGCCACCGTTCTCGAAGCTGTCAGCCACGGTGTCGAACTTGGTCTCGGCGTCGCTGATCTGACCCTGATTCCGGACCAGGAAGCCGACGGAGCCGCCAGCGATGACCGCCCCAGCCGCGACGCCGACCCAGCCCAGGGTGCGCTGCGTACCCGCGGTCGACACATAATCCGCGCGGAAATCTGGGGTTGGGTCGAGGGGCACCTGTAGTTCCGTGGTGCGCCCCCTTTGGATCTCGAACTGGCGTTCGTAGTCGTGGAAGCCCGAGCGCTCGACGCGCAGCACATGGCGTCCTGGAGGGAGACGGATACTGGTGCGGTTGCCAAACGACGCGCCATCCACGTAGACCACGGCCTCCGTCTCGCTGACGCTCAGCGCTAGCTCACCCCCACGTCCGAGTTCCGAGGACTTGACCGTGAGCTCCACGTCCATTTCCCCGGTTGCTCCCGGCGCGATGTCGACCTCGCGGGAGACGCTGGTGTAGCCGTCGCGTACGAGCTCTACCCGGTGCTTTCCCGCGCTCAGTGCGATGGCGCTGGCGAGCGGCGTGGTGGCGACGCGTTGGCCATCGACTCGCACGTCCACGTCGAGCAACTGGGTTCCGATGTCGAGCAACGCGGGTCGAACTTCGCTGGCCTCGAGTCGTAGCTCGATGACCTCGGTCGCACCTCCCGCGATGGTGAGCTCGCGGCGAGCTGGCAAGTGCCCTGGGGCGGTCACACTCAGCAGGTGGGGGCCGCTCGACACGCGCACCTTGATCTGGCGATCGAAGCTGCCGTGCGGCAAGCCATCTACCTCTACGCTCGCGTGGTCCGCGTTGCAGCGCACGTCGAGTACACCGACACGGGCAGCTTGGGCCTGGCGCTCAGACTTCGCGCGTTCGATTCGTTCCGCGGAGAGGTCGCCTGGTGCTTGGAGCAGGCGGTCGAACGCTTCTACCGCCTCCACCGGCCGCTTCAGCACGCTATAGACCAGCCCAAGATTGAACAGGACCAGGGGGTGAGGGACGAGCTCGTAGGCCTTGCGGAACTCCGCGAGGGCGCCGCCGTTGTCCGCTTGATTGAACAGCTCCAGCCCCCGCGCAAACCGTTGCCTGGCTTCCGCGCGTGCTGGGTCATCGGCGTACGCCGCGGAGCTGGTGAGGAGTAGCGTTGCCAGCGTCGTGAGCGCCAGGGTTCGTCGAATCAAAACGGGTTGTCCTGAGCGAGGCCGTGTTTTTCGGCGCGTGTTGAGGGTTTGTGGCCGCTAGTTGCCGCGGTCGAGCCGGTCGTGGTGGATGGCGCTGGGGTGGGGGCCAGCGCCTGGGACGGCGACGGGGCAGGGGGCACGGGCCGCGAGGAAACGTTTGGCTCGACGCGGGCGCTCGAGGGTGGCGCAGCGCTCGAGGGTGGTGCAGCGCTTGTGGGTGGTGCAGCGCTTGTGGGTGGCATGCTCGACGCTGTGTGCGTGAACAGGGACGGCTCCGCTTCGGCGTGCTCGCCCCTGTTCCGCAGCGCAAAGAATGTCGCTAGGCCAAGCACGAAGACCGCGGCCGCCCCCACGACGTACGGGAGCCCGCTGCGCCTCCTGCCGTCTCCCTCGATGGCTACCGTGGGGATAGCCGGAGGAGCTTCCGACATCGCTTGGGGCGTGAGCGCTTGCGAGTTCGCGTCCGGCGCTTGCCCGGGCGCGCTCGCGCTTTCGGGAATCACCGTGAGCGAGCTCGGTCCATCTGGGGCGCGAATCAGCTCCAGAGATTCCAGCAAGGCCTCTGCGGTCTGGTAGCGCTCGGTGGCATGGACTGCCATCGCGCGTTGAATGACTCGATCCAGCGCCGGGGGAAGCTCCTTGCGCAACCTGCTCGGGGGAGTCGCGTTGCCCTCGTGAACGAGCACCGACAAGTGAGGGAGTGTCTCCGCGTCGTAGGGCCGGCTCCCGCACAGGCACTCGTAGAGGATCACACCCAGCGCGTACACATCAGCCGTCGCACCGACTTCTTCGCCACGCATTTGCTCCGGCGGCATGTAGTGAGGCGTGCCAAGCACGCCTCCGACGCTGGTCAGGGGTTGGGCACCTGTGAGATCGGGGTCGAACTTCGACACACCGAAGTCGAGGATCTTGACGAACGGCTCTTGCCCTGCGGTAACGAAGAGATTGTCCGGTTTCAGGTCCCGGTGCACGATGCCCGCTTGGTGCGCCGCGCGGATGCCGTCGCATGCCTGGCCCACGAGCTCCAGCGCTTCAGCTACCGGTAGCGCTCCTCGTTCGTCGAGCAGGTCTCTGAGGGACTCGCCGGTGAGCATCTCCATCACGAGATACGGCTCACCGCTCTCCAGCTGACCTCCGTCGAAGGTCTCCACGATGTGAGGATTCCCGATGCGCCCGGCGGCGGACGCTTCATTGAGGAACCGAGCCACCACGGCAGGGTTCTTGGCGAACTGAGCGTGCAGCAGCTTCAGCGCCCGCCGGTGCTTGGTCACCTCGTGCTCCACTTCGTACACGGCACCCATGCCGCCAGCGCCGAGCACGCGAACGATGCGGAGACGGCCTGCTACCAGCTCGCCTGGTTCGAGCATGAACATGTCAGTGTGCGCTCACTCTCGTCTGCATCTTCTTGTAAGCCGCATCTCTTCGTAAGCTGCTCGTCCTAGCTTTCAGCTCTGGCGAACACGGCTGCGCGTCGAACGACTCCTAGCGTCAACCGACTACCGTAGCCGCGCTCCGCGCACTCGAAAAGCACCGCAGCCCGTTGCCGAGACCCAGCGCTGAGATCGGCGCGAAACAGCCAGCCAGAGGCACGCGTCCAGCGCCAGCTCCCGGCGGGGGAGCGGGCAGACGTCAGTCCAGTCCTCGTTGCTTCAGCTGGCGACGGCCGTCGTCGCGGCGACGTACGCCCGTCACGTGTGCGGATCACAGGTGCGGGATCGGCAAGCCCGCAGTGCCGTAGTTGTAGAGCGCGGCGACCTGCTCGTCGCTGAGAGCGACGTCGTACAGCACGATCTCGTCCGCGGCGCCAAACGCAGCGTCGGCGCGAGAGACGTTGGCGATGTTGCCCGAAGAGCTGGCGCTTCCGGTCAGCGTCTTCTGCGAGACGAGCGCACCGTCCACGTACAGGCGGATCTCCTTTGCCGCGTCGTCCCACGTCCCTGCCAGGTGGTACCAGGTGTCCTTCCACAAGGTCGTGCTGGTGCTGGCTTGGCCGCCCGCGATTTCGAACAGCAGCGGCCCTCCACCTCCCGCCAGACGGTACGAGTAGTCCTTGTTGAAGAACTGGTGGTACGGGCTCGAGGTGCTCACGTCGGTCGATGGCTTGACCCACATGGCAAGGGTCATTGCCCTGCCAGGGTTCAACGTGATGCTGTTGGCGAACGTGATTCGGTCTTGGCCGTTGTGCATGAGCAGCGCATTGTTGACCTTTCCAGGCACGCTCGGAGGTCCGTTCACGACCGTCCCTGGGTTCGGACCGGTGACATCGGGCACGCTGGGATCTGGATCCGTGTCCAGCGGCCAGTAGCCGACTGCGCTCGGGCAACTCGAGCAAGTCGTCGCTGGGTGACCGGCGTTGCCTGCGGCGTACAGAGCGGCGGCGTCCGATGCTGTCAGAGGCTGCGTGTAGTACGCGGCCTCGTCGAGAGAGCCGAGCATGTAGTCGGCGTAGACATACACGCTGTGGAACGCGAGATAGGTTGCCTCGATCGCGTTCTTGTTGATTGACCCCGTGCCATCGGCCGTGGCCACCTCAGCCCCGTCCAGGTACAGGTGCAATTTGTTGTCTCCGTTCGCGTCGTACGATGCGGCCGCGTGGTGCCATTGGTTGGCGCCTAGGTCGACGGTGTAGCTCGCCGCGGTCGTGACGTTCGAGATGTCGGTCACGTCGAAGACGAGCGCGCCCGTGGCATACCCGAGGTGGAAGTTGTCGCGCCTGGACATGAACGGCGCGCGCACGCTGCTGTTCAGCGGGATGGCTGATTTGAACCATACGGAGACCGCCAGTGTGGTGAGCGGTTTCATGTCGTTGCTCGTGTAGATTTCGACCCGCTGGTCAACCGCTCCGGTCACGTTGAACTCGACCCCATTGCCCAGCTTGCCGGTGGTTGGGGTTGGCGAGCCGCTGAAATGCGCATGGTGGTTCCCCACGGCGTCGGGAGCGCCGCCACCGATCTGCTCGAGCGGCCAGTAGGAGACCGGCTCCGGCAGCGTCGCGCCGGCGTCGAACGGGGTGCCTCCGCTGCCTCCGCTGCCTCCGGTGGAGGCATCGATCCCCGCGTCGCTGGAGGTGCCTCCGGCGCTCACCCCACCGCTCGCGCCGCTGCCGCCAGTGCCGTTCCCTGCCGTACCGCCCTGGCCCCCGGCGCCGCCTCCTTGGCCTGCAGTACCGCCTTGTCCAGCGGCGCCCGTACCGCCTTGGGCTGCGCCGCCTCCAGCGCCGCCGCCGCCCTGCCCGGAGGTGCCTCCGCTGCTCGTGCCCCAGCCGGGAAGGTGACCGTTTGGGTCGACCTCACCTTCTTCTGCGCAGGTGGTGTCCACACAGAGCTGGGGCGACACGCACTCGCTAGTCCTGAGGCAAGAGTCCCTGCACTCGTGGTCTACAGCGCAAACCAGCTTACCTGGGCAGTCGCTGGCGGCGGAGCACGTCGTCTCGTCCTCTAGCAAGCACACGCCGTAGTCCCCGTCGGTTCGCACGCAGCGTGAGCCCAGCGGACAGTCCCGGGTCTCCTGACATTGCACGTGGCAACGCTCGAAGGCGCAGACCAGCGGCGACTTGCAGTCCGAGTTGATGGAGCATCCTTCAGCCAGGTTCGCGGCCCGGATGCGCTCTTCGTCGGAGTCGCCGCAGGCGGAAGCGGCGACGAGGGTTGCTGTAAGGAGAGCTGTCAGGCGTAAGACGCTGGCGGGGAAACTCATCGAAACCTCGGAGTTCAAGACTGAACACAGCAGTCTTTCCTCATCGGTCAGGCGGCAGAACTTAAATCTCAGGTTTAAGATCTATCGAGGCTCCCCTGCCTCAGCTCCGGGTCTTCGCACCGAGAGCGCCGCCCCGTCGGGGCCGGATCTCGGCTGCTTGCCCGGATGCGGCGCTTCGTGCACTCGTCGTCCCAGCGGCCCTACGCTACGGTCGGGACTGTGTTGCCGTAAGGTAACGGCCCGTGGCGCTGATCGCGCTGGCGTCAGTGCGTGGAAACGCCGCGGCTCGATGTGCCCGCGGCGAAGCTCGTGAAAGTTCAGGAGGTTGCGCGAGCGTGCGTGGTGCCGAACCAGATGGGGCGCAAAATGAAGACGGGAGCGGCCTCCGGCCGCTCCCGCTCGGGCGCTGTTCGGCTTCGGCTCAGCTGCCGAGGCAGCCGAGCTCGACGTCGATCTTTGCGCTGCTGTCGCCTTGCACGCGAGTGCAGGTGTCGGGGCAGAGGATGATCTGCGTGGGGTTCAGGTTGTCGTCATAGTACCAGCCGCTCGAGGCTGCGCTCCCGCACTGCGATTGGTCCGTGACGCGGGTGAGCGTCTCGGGGGCGCCGCTGCCCGGGGTGTAAATCACGTCGATCTTGTCGACATCGAGGATCCCGGAGTCCGGTGTGGGCACGTTGAATGTGCAGCCCACGGCGGCTTTTTGAATCTCCGCGAGCACCTGCACGAACGCGGCTCCGTTGCCGTTGCCGACGTCGTAGCTGTAACAGGGGTTCGAGCCGCCACAGTAGTTGGTGTGCGACTGCGCACCAGCGCCGTTGGCCCAGGCGTCCAGCGACGAGAAGCTCGCACCGGTCATGCCGATAATGAAGGTCGGGATCCCAGTGTTCGTGAAGTGGGTCTGGATGATGTTTCCGAGCGGACCGTCTTGAGTCTGGCAGCCACTGCCTTCGGGCAGGCCGTCGGTGATGTAGACGCCCACCATCTGACGCCCAGGTCGCGCGGCGCTCTGCGCCGTCGTGAAGCTCACGATGCTCTTGAGCGCCGCCTCAGTCGGAGTCGTCGGGCCATCGCCGCGCGCGTTGTTGAGGGACGTCTGCAAGGCGCTGAGGTGATTCGGCAGGATGTCGAAAGCGACCGTGCCGCCCGCGGGAGGGATGGCGAGGCCATTGGCCGAGCTGCAGTTGTACGAGTTGTTCAGGTAGTTGAGCGCCACACCCACCCCAACCGACTGGGATGAGTTGAAGAAGCTCCAGAGCGCGTTGACTGCGTAGCACCAGCGGGAGTTGACCGAGCCGCCAACGTTGCAGTCGCCGGCTGCGTAGCTCGTCTGGGGCAGGCGCATGCTGCCCGAGTCGTCGAGCACGAAGTACATGTCGAGGGGCAGCGGTTCGGCCTCGATGCGCGTCGCAGCGCAGGCGTCAGGCTCCGACACCGGAGCGTCGTAGGTGAAGGCCACGTCGGGCAGGCCAGCGTCCTGGCTACCTCCGTTTCCGCCATTCCCCGCGGAACCGCCATTGTTGCCCGAGCCGCCTGAACTACTGCCTCCAGCGGTCGAGCCCCCGTTGCCCGAACCGCCGCTGGCGCTGGAGCCACCGCTGGCTCCCGCGCCGGAAGTGCCACCGTTCGTGGTGCCGCCGCTGGCGCTCGACCCTCCGGAACCACCGAAGGTCCCGCTGCCCCCGGAGCCGGCGCTGTCTCCGCCGGCGCTGCAGCCCGACAGAGCAGCCACCGACGTGGCGATCAAGAAGACTTGGGTAGGCCGCATGATCAGCTACCCAAGCACCCGAGCTCGACGTCGATCTTCGCTCCGTTGTCGCCGGAGACGGTGGTGCACGTGTCTGGACACAGGATGATCTGCGTCGGGTTCACGTTGTCGTCGTAGTACCAGCCCTGCCCGGCGGCGCTTCCGCACTGGCTCTGGTCGCTGACGCGAGTCAGCGTCACCGGCGCGCCACCGCCGCCTGGGGTGTAGATGACGTCGATCTTGTCGATGTCCAGGAGCCCCGAGTCCGGTGTCGGTACGTTGAAGGTGCAACCCACGGCGGCCTTCTGGATCTCCTTGAGCACGTCGATGAAGGTCGTGCCACTGCCAGTGCCGACGCTGTAGCTGTAGCAGGGGCTGGAACCACCGCAGTGCGTGGCGTGCTGGGGGCTCCCCGAGACCGCGCCCCAGTTCTCCAGGCGCGTGAAGTTGGCGCCGTCCATCCCGATCATGAAGGTCGGGATCCCAGTGGCGGTGTAGTGGTCGTGTACGATGCGCTCCAGGTCCGAGTCTTGGACCAGACAGTTGCCCGGGGCGCCGTCAGTGATCAAGAGCCCCACCATCGTGCGTCCAGGAGTGCGCTGCGCGCTGGTGTATTTCGCGATGCTGACGAGGGCGGAGGATGTGGGCGTGCCGCCGCTCGGGCCCTCGTTGTTGAGGGAGGTCTGCAGGGCGCTGAGATGGGCGGGCAACACATTGAACGCCACGCTGCCGCCTCCGGGCGGAACCGTGAGCCCGTTGCTCGTCTCCGAACAGCTGTAGCCGTTGTTGAAGTAGTTGAGCGCGATCCCGGTGCCAACCGACTCCGGCGCGTTGAAGAACTGCCACAGCGCGCGCACCGCGTAGCACCACTTGGAGCTGCCGGACTGCGTGACGTTGCAGTCGGCGCTACCCATGCTGCCCGAGTCGTCGAGCACGATGTACATGTCGAGGGGGATGGGATCCGCTTCGATGCGCGTTGCTGCGCAGGCGTCTTCGGTGATCACCGGGGCGTCATAGTTGAACGCCACATCGGGTATGCCCGCGTCCTCGGTGCCGCCGTTGCCACCATTCCCCGAGGAACCAGCGTTGCCACCGTCTCCACCGCTCGAGGTGCCACCGCTCGACGTGCCGCCGTTGGTGGTACCGCCGTTCGAGCTTCCAGCGGTTCCGCCGTTGGCGGTTCCGCCGTTCGTCGATCCACCGCTCGAGGAGCCGGCGTTCGAGGAGCCACCGCTACCGCCGAAGGTTGAGCCGCCATCACCTCCTGTCGAGTCGCCGGAGCTACCGCAGGCGACGGAGAAACACAGGGGGGAGGCGAGAAGAAACAAGGAGCCGATCAAGAGGGGGCGCATGACAGTAGTTTCGGAGATCCGCAGTGACAGCGCAAATCTGTCCTGCATTCGCGCGGAAAAATCTCGGGCGACACCGCCTCGCGGCTCACACCGCGCGCGCTCCCGTAAAGCCACGATGTGGGACAATGTGCTCGTGCGCTCGGTTTCTCGACAACGCCCCGAGCGACCTGCTGAAGGCCGCGCAATGCATTCTCGGAAGGGAACGTTTCGGGCTACGTAGCAGCCATGTATCGCTACGAACGCAGCGTGCGCTTCCAAGAGGTCGACGCCGCCGGACTGCTGTTTTTCCCCAACTTCCTCGTGATCTGCCACGAGGCGATGGAGGATTTCTTCGGAGCGTTGGTGGGCGGCTACGCGGGGCTCATTCGCGGGAGGGGGTTAGGACTTCCGTGTGTGGCGCTCGAGACCCAGTTCATCGCGCCGTTACGCCACGGCGATGCGTTCGAGGTCCAGCTCGAGGTGGAACACGTCGGCAAACGTAGCCTGCAGCTGAGCTACCGCTTCATGCGGGGGGAGCAGCTGTGCGCGGAAGTGCGCGAGACCGTGGTGGTGACGGATCTCGAGGCGCTCAAGAGCGCTGACATGCCCAACGACGTCCGGGAGCTATGTCAGCACCATCAGGTTGGAACCTAGCTCGGGGGGCGATCGGACACGCCGCGCTGCGCTGCGCCTCACCCCCCGAGGCCGAGGCGCCTTGTCTGTTTCAGGACGAGTCAGCCCCCGCGCAGGGAGATGTGACGGAGCGCGCGAGGCACCCACCCCGAGTGACTGGTTGCGGTCACGGGATCCGTCTCGCCCGCGAGCAGCGTGAGCGCCTGAACCTGAATCTGTGCGCGCCTGGCAGAGTCGGCTTGGTCCTGTTCGCGATAGATGCTGAGTAGCCGCCGCCACACGGCGAGTGCAGCAGGCCACGCCTGCTGCGCCACGTACCACTGACTCGCGAGCTCCAGGCGAGGTATGTCTTCGGGTTCCAAGCGCAGCGACTCCGCGAGATCTAGAATGGCTTCGCGTTGCCGGCCGGAAACGTAGCGCAGGCGGGCCCGGAGCTCGAAGGCCTTCGCTCCACCGTTTCTGAGGCGGGCGGCGCGAGTATAGATGCGCTCCGCTTCGCGCAGGTCGCCTTGACGCTGGCGCAGCTTGCCCAGGCCGAAGTATCCCGGCGCGAAGCTGGGGTCCATGACGACCGCTTGGTTGTAGACGGTGAGCGCGCGCGCGAACTCGCCGCGGGCTGCGAGGGCATCCGCCTGCTGAGTCAACGTGCGAGCGCTCCGCGTGGCCCAGCTCTCCGCCACGGGCGGCACCGGCGTAGGCGCCGGCACTGGCTTCGCGGCGGGGGGTGAGGACGGCGCGGTTGTTTTGCCGGGGGGATCCGGAAAGCGACCAGTCGGTGCCGCGCGGAGTTCTGCTGAAAAGAGCAGGACGAGCGCGCTGTAGGCCCACCATCGACGCATGGGAGGAGTCTAGCGCAGCCTGAGGCGCCGTCCCGGGATGCTTGGCTTCCCGACGCTCCGAGCGACGCGCTGGGATCGCACGATCCGCTCAGAGACCGAGCGCCTGACGAGCTTGCGCGTACTTTTCGCTGACGCTGAACACCGCGAGATCTCGCGCTTCGGCGTTACGCGTGACCCATTTGGCCCGCTCGGCGTCGTCG
>JAUILJ010000992.1 GCA_030433055.1 Polyangia bacterium | reverse complement strand
GTTGTCGCACACGGCGTTACCCACGCCGAGACCGAGCCAAAGCTCGACGGGTGGAGCCTCCCGTTCGCGAGGCGCCGCAGGAGCCGGTGCCGGTGCCGCGCCGATGGGCGCCGGCGATCCAGCCTGCCGAGCAGGTGGGGGTGAGGGTGCGCTAGGTGCCGATCCAGGCTCGCTGTTCACCTCCGCCGCCCTCGCAGGCGTTTCCGTGCAAAAAATCAAGGCGAGTGACCCCACCAGCCCCAAGACTACATCGGCGCCCCTGCACCCACTGATCGGCTTCCCCATATTGCGGCTCACGTTAGCAACGGACGTGCCGCCTTCGATCGCAAAACGCCGGCATCCTTCGCCCCCAGAACAGCACCGTATTTCTGCATGGAGACTTTGCAGCAGCATCGTGTGCCGGCGAGCTCGCTCCGTGCCGGGATTTCCCGAGCTTTCTTGGATTGGTCTGTCCAGTTGAGCGCGACGCTGGATGGAGCGAAACGGCCTACGCGCACACCACGCTGCCAGCGCTGACGGATCGGTCACGGATTGTCCAAGCGCTCCACGTGAACAATCATCAACACCAGAACCGTGCAAGGCGCGGGCATTCTACGGCCTCGGACGGATGAGACCGGGATGCGGCTTGTCTCGTCTGCCCAAAGCGATTAGCCGCGGCATATGGTGCCCCCCACCACCAGCCAAGACTTCAAGCGGCCAGACCTACTTGAACTGGGTTCCGATCGGCTCACTCCCATCGAGAGAGCGCAGATCCGGTTCATCCGCCACACCTTCGAGAGCGAGCCACTCGATCACGCGGTGCGCACGTGCCAGCGGCTGGTCGGCTCACGCTGGATCACCTACTGCACCGACCGCCTCACTCACCTGCATGGTGTCGAGCGCCTACCAGAGCTGTCGCCTGACGAGAGCGTGATCTGTGTCTCGAACCACCGCAGCTTCTTCGATCTCTACATCATCACCGCGAACTTGGTTCGTCGGGGTCTGCAACAGCGCATCATCTTCCCAGTGCGCTCCGAGTTCTTCTACGACCAGCCCCTCGGCTTCGTGGTGAACGGGGCGATGAGCTTCTTCGCCATGTATCCCCCGATCTTCCGCGATCGCTCTCGGGCCGCGCTGAACCTCGCGAGCCTGGACGAGTTGGCGTACCGCCTACTCCAGGGCGGCGCTTTCGTCGGCATCCACCCGGAGGGCGCACGCAAGAAGGACGACGACCCCTACACGTTCCTGCCGGCGCAGAGCGGCGTGGGACGGGTCATCCACAAGGCGCGCGTGCGGGTCCTGCCCGTCTTCATCAACGGCCTGATCAACGATATCGCCCAGCAGATCAAGAGTAACTTCGACGGCACCGGCTCACCGATCAACATCGTCTTTGGCTCTCCCCTGGAGATCGACGACCTGCTGGCAAAGCCGGGCTCCCCCAAGACCTACAAGGCGATAGCGGAGCGTTGCCTCGAGGTAATTGGCGAGCTGGGTCAAGAAGAGCAGGCCATTCGCCGGGAGCAACCCTAGCGGAGCGGGAATAGCCGCCTCGATCAGCTCGGGCGGCTATTCCTTGCGGAACTAGAGCGCTTCGGGTCCGCTCACTCGTCGTCGAAGAACAGCGGGTCGCGCTCACGCAAGAAGTCCGCGATCGCCTGGTTCGCGCCCGGAGCGAGCTCCAGAAAGCGGATCCCCATTCCGGGCGGCACGTTGCTGCGCTCGGAGTACTCGCGCACCCAGCGCACCTCACCCCGCGCCTTGATCGGACGTCCGTCGGGCAGGTTGATGTTGATGTCGAAGTGCTCGCCCACGGGACGCAGGTTGTGAGTCGCTACGAAGATCCCTCCAGCCGAGAGGTTCTCGACGAACCCGGCGTAGAAGTTGTGGTCCGAGCCAAAGTGAACGTCGAGGTCCACTGAAAAGCGCGGATGAGCGCGCCGCCCGTCAGCATCGGGTTGGATGCTGTTTCTCCGGAACGTCGCTTCGTCGCGCGGCTCTTCCTGCATAGTCATTGAATCCATAGCGATTCGCCTCCCTTGGTCTTGATTACGGTTCGGTGGTGTCGGGCCTTGAACCGATTCCCGTCGCGCGGTGGAGGAGCCACGACTTCGAGGAATGCACCGACGCTGGGCACCGGTTCGTGTCCAAGCACTTGAACGACCCCATCGCGAGAACCTCCAACCAAGCTCAGTCGATTTGGCAGCTCGGCACACCAGCGAGGCAGACAGTCACGGGTAGACAGCTGTAGGTCCGTGTACAGCACGCCGCCTTCCCAACGCGCAGAAGAGTCCACGACTTCCAGGTAGGCGAGCGCTAGCGCCACGTTGGGATCAACCGGCGTGGGAGCTTTGGCCCAGGCCTGGTTCGTGCCACCAGAGACGACCGCCAGCGTTCCCCAGACGACGACCACCCCGAGCCAACCGCGACGCCTGCGTCGCGCAAACGCCACGCCCGCGAGACCCAGCGCGAACGCCCAGTTCCACACGGCAATCGACGCGCCTCCCGACGCCACTCGAGCGCTGCATCCCGCGGGCTGGTCAGGCAGCGGCGTCGCATACAGCGACTGGAGCGCAGCCTCGTCAGGCTGCTTGAGAGTCCTGGATTGGGTGCTCCAGGGTGCGGCATACGGATACATGACCGCCTCGGTGTGCTCGAGATCCTCCTCGAGACCCAACACGTGTCCGAACTCGTGCTGCAGTACGCTCTCGAAGTCATACGCAGCGTCACCTTCGCCCCGCTCACAGCGGGTGACGTCCAGGAGCCGCTGAGTTCCGTTGAAGATCACATCGGCGTCCAGAAGCTCCAGGGTCTCCGCGTCGTAGGTCACCCCCCCCCC
>JAUILJ010000991.1 GCA_030433055.1 Polyangia bacterium | reverse complement strand
AGACATCGGCGGCGAACAAGGAAGTGACCGAGGCGCCAGTCGCCGCCCGTCCCGCTGGCCCCCCAGAGTGGCAGAAGCTGGCGGACAGCGGTGAGTACGCCGCCGCCTACCAAGCCGTACAAGAACAAGGCGGTTTCGATGCGGTGATGGCTCAGTCCAGCGCTGAGCAGCTGATGACGCTGGCGGAGGTCGCGCGCGCCAACCGGCAGCGGGGCAGAGCCTCTCAAGCCTTGCGTCAGCTGCTGGCTCGCTTCTCAGGTGACCCCAACGCACCTCTGGCTGCGCTGGCGCTCGGCAACCTGCTCGAGGCGGCGGGTGACAAGAAAGGCGCGGCGGAAGCTTTTGGGCTCTACCGATCCTTGTCGCCCGACGGTGATTTCGCGGAAGATGCCCTCGCTCGCCAGGTCCTGGCAGCCATCGAGCAAGGCAACCTGGAGCTCGCGCGAAAGCTCGCCGGCCAATATGAGAAGGATTACCCCAGCGGACGTCGTGCTCAGGAGATCCGCGATGCGCTGGCAGAAGCCGAGTCCAGCGACGCAGGCGCCCCCGAGCCATCCGCTGCGGACGCCGGAGCCGAGAGCATCCCGGCGGATCCGGCGCCATCCGCTGCACCGGCGCCTGCCAAGTAGCCTGATCGCCGCAGCTCTGGTCACTCTTGGGCTCGGGTACAGCAGCCTCGCGCTGGCGAACCCGGGCCCGACGCTGGCCATCGAGCTCGCGTCGTCCAGCGAAGGCGAAGTCGACGCGAAGCTGGTGCGTCGCCTGATCGCGATCGAGATCGCTGACGTCGATGTTCCTGCCGACCCTGCGATCGAGCCACCCCTGGAGGTCGTGCTCTTCTTCCGTATCGTGCCTGCAGAGGAGAGCGCATCGCACGCCAAGATGCTGAGCGTCGAGCTGTGGGAGCGCGGCGTGCTGCACGGCAGCCGGCGAGTGTCCACCAGTGAAGGCAAGCGTCTCACCGCTCGTCGCATCGCCCAGGCTTCGGCTCAGCTCGTTCTTGGTTTGCGCAAGCGCCGCCTGGCGGAGGCGAGACGACTCAAGCGCGAAGCGCAGCGCGAGGCCGCCGAGGCGGCGCTCCCCCAGCCCCACACCTTGCTCGCGCGCCTGACCCTCGACGTACCGGTCGAGGGTGCGTGGATCAGCGGCGGAGGTTGGCTCGCTGGCATGGGACTCCAGCCCAATCTACGCTTTGACTCGGGCCCACGCCTGGGTGTCGGCTTGAACCTGATGGCCGGCGGCGCTCCGGAGATCGACGGCCTCCGCTACTTCGAGCTGGCCGTTTCCCCGGGGTACGACTTCAAGCTCTCCCAGGGTCTGGGTTTGGGGTTAGGGTTCACGCTAGGTGCCGCGGTGGTTCAGCTTCGCGGGGCCCAGTCGGTGGCTGGCGAGGCCGGCCAGACGACTACCTGGACGGGGCGAGCCGTAGCGGACTTCAGCGTCGACGCCAGGCTCTCGGATACCCTGGTGCTGTCGGTTGGCTCGGAGGTCGGGGCGCTCCTGCGCCCGCTCAACTACCGCAGCGCCAGCGCACCCGACGTGGACTCCAAGCTGAGCGGCGCCTGGCTAGGCGGCCAGCTATCGCTGCGAGTCGATCCGCCTGGCGGGCTCTGAGCGCGGGAAGGCGGCTCGCGTCGGCCGCACCGGGGGCGTGGTGACGTCCCTGCCCGGTGCGGCGCGATTCATATCCGCGAGGATACGTTTGTTGACAGGGTCAAGGCAGCGGCAGGCCGTCTGCCCAGGGCAGGCCGTCGATCAGCAGGCCTGGGCGCGGCGGCATGGGCCCCGGGTCCACTCGCGGGATCCGGAACACGCTCGGCGGCAGCCCGCCGCTGATGGCGCCGCAGCACGCGCTCGTCACTGAGCCGCTATCGGCGCAGTTCACGGCGAAGCACTCCGAGTTGATGTTCACGCTTGGGGAGCCCGTGCAGCCGCCGCCAGTCACGTATCCTCCCATGTCACCGTGGCCGCGGTCGTCGCAGTAGTCTTGGGCGAAGCGGCAGCGGACGTCCTCCGACAGAACACCGGGATCGCCCTCGATGCAGCTCGCGAAGCGCCTCGCGATGGCGTCCCCGAGGCCGCAGCCCGAAGAGCAATCCTGATCGATGCCGCAGGAGTGACCGATGGCCGGCACGGTGATTCGCGGATGGACTTCCCCGGGGTTGTGATTCCAGCTCGAGTCGATCGCCCCACTCTGCGCGAGCGAGTTCACCGTGACATGGATGTACTCGTGGATCAGGAACGTGGTGACGAAGCCGTGCACATCACCACCGTTCGCCGCGATGTACGCGTCAGCTTCGGCCTGCATCAGGTTTGGGTTGTAGATGATGTCGTTGCCACTAGTGACGCCGCCGACGTGCGGCGTGCCCCCAATATTTGCATTGGGATCGGCGCTCAATCGCGTTGCACCTGCGCCGAAGTATTGACCTGCCTGGGAGCGCATGAGGTCGAGCACCTCACCAACGCTCGGTACTCTCCCCACGCCTCGATCTCGGATGCCGTTCACGATGGCTTGGGCGATGTCGCGAGCGCTGCGACCGCCAACCGAGCGGCCGTTGACGAACATTTGGTACATCTCGTTTTGGGTCACGCTGCTCTGGAGATCACTCGTGGCGCTCGAGGATGATGAGCCACTCCCTGCGGAACCACCTGAGCCTGCGGTGCCACCTGAGCCTCCGCTACCAGAGCTGCCGCTCGCGCCTCCCTCACCGCTGGAACCACCGCTCCCTCCGGAGCCTCCGGAGCCGCCAGAGCCAGAGTCGTCGGGATCGTCCTGCACTAGGAGGCAGCTAGGATCGAGTTCGAAGTCCATGTCGACGTGGGTGG
>JAUILJ010000069.1 GCA_030433055.1 Polyangia bacterium | reverse complement strand
CTGTCGGATAGCCCGTCTTGTCCGCGACGACCGCGAGCAGCAGCGCGTGGAGGTCGATGGCGGGCGCTGCAGCTAGTGGCGCCGCGGCAACTGGCGCTGCGGGCGCCGCGGCAACTGGCGCTGCGGCAACTGGCGCCGCGGCGACTGGCGAGGGCGGCGCGATGATCGCCTGCGGTGCGGCCGGCGCCGGTGCCGCAGCGGCGCTCTCAGTGGTGTAGGGGGACGCAGCCAGCCCAGCGCCCTGCGCGGTCGCGTCCAGCGCGGCGGGGGGCGGCTGGGATTCAAAGGCCGGCGGGGCGATCTCTGGCAGGGCGACGTGATCGGTGGGCCAGACGTTCCTCGAATTTTCCGTGGGGAGACCGCTGAGCGCCAGGAAGCTGCGCTCCACGGTGTCCAGGAACGCCATGTGGGACGCTGCCATCGCGTTGAGATAGGTGGCGTGCGCGTCGGCGGTCTGACGCTGCACTTCGCTGTAGGCAAGGGCCCAGTCATCGCTGATGCGCTGGGGTGCGGCGCTCGGCGCGCCGTTGCTCACGCGGGGCGCAGGCTGGCGGCGATGCGCCGCCGGCGCTGTCTGGGTCAGCTGCGCTTGCTGGGTGAGCTGCGGCGCGCTGGCGTCGGGAGCCGGTTGCGTGGGACCGGACGCAGGCGCCGCGCTGGGTTGCGCCGCGCCCTGGCCGTTGGTCTGGGCGGGGGTGGGGTGAGTTGCCATGGTTTCAGTCTGCTTGCGGTTGGAGGAAGCGTTTGGATGGGGGAGCGCCGCGGCGCCGCCTGGGGGCGGGTACGGCTTGCCGTAGTTGCTGCCGTTGAGCTGGAGCGCGAGCTTGGGAGGAGCGACGGTCGCCGGATCGACCGGCTGAGCGAACCCGCTCCACAGGGCGCCGAGGTCAAGCGGCGCGCCAGCGGCGCACAGCGCCGCGACGCCTTCGAAGAACGCGAGCACGCTGTCCTTGCCCTTGCGATCGAGAGCGATCGTGCGATGGTGCTTTTCCCCGAGGATACTGGACGTGAGCCCGCTCAGCACCGAGCCGGGGCCCACCTCCACGAAGGTGCGCACCCCGCTTTCGTACATCGCTTCGATCATCTCCACGAAGCGTACCGGCAGCGACAGCTGGCTCGCGAGGCAGCTCCGCAGGGCGCCGGCTTCGGTCCCATAGCGCGTCGCGCTGGCGTTGGCGTAGACCGGGACGACCGGCGCCGTGACGTCGACCTCTTGCAAGAAGTCGGCGAACTCCGCGCTCGCGTCAGCGACGACCTCCGAGTGGAACGCAGTCGCGACGGGGAGGCGGCGGGTGCTGACGCCGTGGCTCTCGAAGAAACGCTCGGCGACTTCGATGCCTTCGCTTCGCCCAGACAGCACGACCTGCTTGGGGCTGTTGTGATTGGCGATCACCACGGCGGCTGCGGTCGGGTCCTGCGCCTTGAGCTGGCTCAGCAGGTCTGCGGCCGACGCGCTGTCCGTTGCCAGCGCCAGCATCGAGCCGGGGTGCTTCGCGGCGGCCGCCATCAGCTCGCCGCGGCGCCGCGCGATCTGAACGGCGCGCTGGGCGTCGAAGCAGCCCGCGGCGTGGAGCGCCATGACCTCGCCGAAGCTGTGGCCGGCGACCTGCTGCGCCTCGAGTCCCAGATCGCGCAGCAACGCGAGCTGGGCGAGGGAGACGCAGGCGATGGCCGGCTGGGCCCACTCGGTGGCGTTCAGCCGAGCGCGCTGTGCGTCGTGCTCCTCGGGAGTGAAGGCAGTGATGGGAAAGACCACCGCGGCGAGCTGAGTGTCCCACCCGCCAGATACGCTGGCCGCTCGGTCCCACGCGCCGATCGCCGCGTCGAAGTGCTGCGCCAGCCCGGAGCCCATGTCGAGGTACTGACTGCCCTGGCCGGGGAACACGAAGGCGACCTCGCCCGTCAATCCTCCGACTCCGTAGTGGGCGCCGCTGGGGGTCGAGAACGCCTGATCAGGGGCCGCCTCGATCTGGGCGGCGGCGCGCTCGAGCTCGAGCTTCAGAGCGTCGGGGTCCTTGGCCACCAGCGCGATCCGCGCAGGCTGCGTCGCGTCGAACTCGCGGGCTGCCTGGAAGGCGAGCCAGGCGGCGGTTCGCCGCCTCGCGTCTGCAGAGGGCTGGCGCTCTAGATCGCTTGCGTGTTTCCGCAGGGTGTCACTCAGCGCTCCGGGAGTAGCCGCGCTGAAAGCGTAGAGCTCTGCCGGTAAGGTGCGCAGCCGGGGCGCCGAGCGAGTCGCTGTCTCTGCCTGGTCCGGACCCGGGGTGTACTCTTCGAGCGCCACGTGAAAGTTCGAGCCACCGAAGCCAAACGAGCTCACCGAGGCGCGCCTCGGGTGGCTGGGGCTCTTGACCCAGGGCCGCGCGCGAGTCGTCAGGTTGAAGGGGGACTCGGCGATGTTCAGCGCCGGGTTCGGGGTGTCGACCTTCGCGGTGGGAGGCAACACTCGGTGATTGAGGGCCATCACGGCCTTGAACAGCCCCGCTGCGCCGGCCGCCGACTTGGCGTGCCCTATTTGAGACTTCACGGAGCCGAGGGCGCACCACTGCTTGTCTTTCCGGGAGGTTTCACCGAAGACCAGCTCGAGCCCACCGAACTCCGCGGCGTCCCCCGCCTTGGTGCCGGTGCCGTGAGCTTCGATCAGCTCGACCGTCTCCGGTCCGTATCCCGCCTGGGCGTAGGCGCGGCGCAGGCACGCGGCCTGGCCCTCGGGGCGAGGAGCGTAGACGCTCTTCGCGCGGCCGTCCGAAGACGCACCCACTCCGTGGATCACCCCGTAGATGCGATCTCCGGCCGCCTCGGCGTCCGCCAGTCGCTTGAGCGCCAGCATACCGAGGCCCTCGCTCAGCATCGTGCCGTCCGCCTTGTCGGAGAACGGCCGACAGTCGCCGCTCGGAGACAGCGCAGGCGTCTTGCTGAAGCACATGTACATGAAGATGTCGTTCATGGTGTCGACGCCGCCGGTGATGACGAAGTCGGACTCCCCGAGCTGCAGCTCATGCACGGCCATGGACAGGGCGCTGAGCGTCGACGCGCAGGCGGCGTCGGTGACGCAGTTCGTCCCACCGAGGTTCAGCCGGTTGGCGATGCGACCCGCGACCACATTGCCGAGCAAACCGGGGAACGTGCTCTCGCGCCACGGGGTGTAGTTGGCGGAGATGCGCTCGCACACCGCTTGCACCTGGTCCTCCGGCAGTCCTGACTCGCGCAGCGCCTTGACCCAGACGGGGCGCTGCAACCGACTCACCATGGAGCCCATCAGCTCCTGCCCCGAGGTGCAGCCGAGGATCACCGACATGCGCGAGCGATCCAGCGAATCAGGCTGCCCCGCGGAAGCATCCTCCAGCACCTTCTGCGCGACGATCAGCGCGAGCAGCTGGGAGGTGTCCGTCTCTGGTACCAGGTTGGGTGGGATCCCCCAGCTGATGGTGTCGAAGTCGACGTCGCCGAGGAAGCCTCCGCGCTTGGCGTACGTCTTGTCTGGCGCGCTGGGGTCGGGGTCGTAATAGTCCTCGATCAGCCAGTGGGAGGCAGGCACGTCGCTCAGCAGGTCGCGCCCGGACAGGATGTCACGCCAGAATCCGGTGGCGTCGATGGAACCTGGGAACAGCGCGCTGGCACCGACGACGGCGATAGGGGAACGAGACGAAGGATGTTGGGTCACTTGTGGCTCTCTATGGTCTGATCTGTAGCGGGTTCGATTGAGCGGCGGCTCACGTCAGCGGTCGAGGACGGAAGTCGAAGGCGGCTGCGGGCACCGCCACGCCGTATGTCCGCAGCTGCTGGGCGCGACTGATGCTCGTCGCGCCTTCCAGCAGGTTCTTTGCGATCTGTACGACTTCGCGGTTATTGGGTTCCGCGAGGAAAGAATCTTGGGTCCAGGTGTTGAACGCTCCCATCGCGGGGCCACACCAGATCTGGTAGTCGGCTTTGCGCCCAGAGTTCCCGTCGATGGCCCAGCGACTCGCGAGGCCCAGATAGGAGCGAAAGACGAGGGCCATCTTGTGCTTGGGATCCGCCTCTGCCTTGCTGACCTCCGCTGGATCGCGCTTGCTCCAGAAGTCTCGCGTCGAGGCCCAGGCGTCGTCGAAGCTGGCTCGCAGGATGTCCTTTTCGATCCGGGCGCGCTCGCCTCCTGGGACGTGCTCCAGGGAGCCGTAGCTCTTGTAGGCTTCGTAGAGCTTCTTTGCCCTCACCCCAAACAAGCTGCCCCGGCGCAGCACCTGCACCTCCACGCCGAGCTCGAACATGTCTGCCGCGGGGGCCATCACCACGTCGGCGATGCCGGCCAGCGCGAGCATCTGCTTGCCTTCGCTCGACAGCCCAGACTCCACGGCTGACTGGTTGACGGAGCCCGTCAGCACATAGGCGGCGCCCAGCGCGAAGGCAGCGGCGACGGCGCCGGGCGTGCCGATACCACCCGCAGCACCGACCCGGATCGGCCGTGTATACCCGTGCTTGGTGGCGGTGCTGTCTCGCAGCTGAAGGATCGTGGGCAACAGCGCGCCGAGAGGACGGTTGTCCGTGTGGCCGCCGGAGTCGGACTCCACCGTGATGTCCTCGGCGACCGGAACCCGCGCTGCCAGTTGCGCTTCCGTGGGGCTCAGCTTGCCGGCTCGAACCAGTGCGTCGAGCATCGCCGCGGGGGCGGGCTCCAGGAAA
This sequence comes from Polyangia bacterium, assembly GCA_030433055.1. Lineage (GTDB taxonomy): Bacteria > Myxococcota_A > Polyangia > Polyangiales > Polyangiaceae > JAHBVY01. The sequence goes on along the minus strand of JAUILJ010000069.1, from coordinate 10,741 downwards.
TGGCGCGCGACCTCTGGCCGGGAGATCTTGGCGAAGACGTGGTTCTTGCGCAGCACGTTGCCCTGCGCGTCCTCGGTCAACCCGTGGGCTGCGTAGTGCACGAGGTACGGCGTCAGCCCCATGTACGCGGCGGCGGAGACCCGTCGCACGCCGCGCCGGATGTACAGCTCCGAGACCGCGGCTTCGATCGCCGGTTCGTTCGGTGAGTGAATCAGGTTCGCGCCCCAGCTGGCCCCTCCGCTGGCTGTGCTGCCCACCGCGGCTTCGATCTCGTCGAGCGCCGCTTCCACGCGGGAGGGCGTCAGACCGGCGGCGCCGAAGAAGGCCAGGAAGCCTGCTCGAGCCATCGCGATCACCAAACGTGCGCTGGCGATCCCGTTCGCCATCGCCCCGGCGACGTACGGAAAGCGCACGCCGTGCACCTCCGCAAACGTGCGATCGCCGAGCCACTCGGGATACATGCCGGGCAGCGTCGCGAGCAGCGGCCAGCTGGGCGTGCCGTTGGGCCCGGAGGCGCTCTTTCCGCCGCGTGCGATGCCCACGGCTCCGCTCCCAGGATCGCGCACGACGTAGCAAACCTCGCGAAAGGCTCGGACCGACTCGAGCACGTCGGAGCTGCGGAAAGCAGGGGTAGCGACTGGGCTGGTCCAGACACCGATGGACTGCATGCAAACGACCTCACGCCGCACAGGCGTAGAATCCTGGGACGTGCAGGGGCTAGAGGCCTGGGCGCACGCCCACGCGCCAGGCGGCGGGAGCATCGACGCACTCGGGGTCAGCCTGCGTCACAACTTCGTAATACCGTGCGTATTTCGAGCCTGGAACAGCCCCTCCAGACCAAGCGGTTGCCCCGCGTCGTGACACATCCGTGACCAAACCCACGGGACCGCCCGTTTCGCTGATGCGTGTCTCATCGGGGGCGCGCTCCCGCGCCGGGCTCGGCCCGGCCATTCCGATGCGCAAAATAGGTGAACGCCACCTGCCGGGGTGGACAGGTGGCGTTCGGGTGCGGGAGGAGTGATGATTCGTAGCGGGTTGTCTGGTGCTTTCTCACATTGCCGTGAGGAAAGATTCGTGCGGATTACTCAGCGGCCCTCTGTCCGCGCTTGCCTTTGCGCTCGCCGCGCTTGCCTTTGCGCTCGCCGCGCTTGGCCTTGCGCTCGGCCATCTTCTGCTTGAGCTCTGCCTTGGTGACGGCGTTGTCGTTGTTGGCGTCGGCCTTGCTGAGGCGCTTCCACTTCTTGGCGCCGACTTCGCTCTCCGTCAGCTTGCCGTCCTTGTTCGTGTCGTGTTTCGCGAACACGCGCTCGATGCGGGCGGCGGGGTCACGGTGCTTGCCTTTGCCCTTTGCGCTGGCTGCTGCGGTCACGCCAGCGAGGGCACCAAAGATCAGGACGGAGAGGGCGACGATGCGGGTCTTGCGAGTCATGTGCGGGGAGTCCTTTCTTCGAGACGGAGTCTTTGGGGGTGGTGTCGTCGTCTCGAACGCAACCTAATTGCCGTGCCCCCGGGGGCTGTTAATCACGGCTTGTGATTTCGTGGGCGAGTGCGTCTCACCCCCAGATCCGCGCGCCCCAGTCGAGCTCGTCGACGTGAACGTCGTGGGCGCAGTGGTGCTGGCGCAGGAGTACTGGGCCGGCCATCAGCCTCGACGCTCGAGCCACAAACAGGGAAACGCCACCTGGGAGGAGGCGACCCAGGTGGCGGTTCGGTTGGTGGGGGGGAGGTGCGGGGTTTGGTCGTTCAGCGGGATGGGTGAGACGTGGGAGTGGGGGAGGCGAATGGGGAGGAGGAGAAAGACGGAGCCCGCTCGGCGCTGCCGCAGGGTGGTGAGGGCTCGACTGGGGGGCAGCAGCGCCGAGCGGTTCCGTGAGGATGTGAGGCTTATTGCTGGGCGCGCTGCTTGCCTTGGCCGCGCTTGCCCTTGCGCTCACCGCGCTTGCCCTTGCGCTCGCCGCGCTTGGCGCGGTGCTCAGCCATCTTGGCCTTCAGCTCGGCGGCGGTCACCGCGTTGTCGCCGTTGGAATCGGCCTTGGCGAGGCGAGTCCAGGCGCGCTCGGGGACTTCGCTGGCGGTGAGCTTGCCGTCGGAGTTCTTGTCGAACTTCTTGAACACGCGGGCCAGGTGCTGGTCGGGGGTGCCACGCTTGTGGCCCTTGTGGGCTTTGCCCTTCCCGGCTTTGCCCTTGGCGGCGGCTGGCGCGGGAGCTGCGGGGTCGGCGCTCGCGATGGCCGTGGCGCCTGCGAGGGCACCGAACAAGAGGACGGACAGGGCAATGATGCGATTCTTGCGGGTCATGGTCGGGGAGTCCTTTCTTCGTCGCTGCGGCGCTTGTCGCCGCCGACGGACGAGACCTAATCGCCGTGCCCCGGTTCCCTGTTAAGCGTTCCGGGTGTGTTTTGCCGGCTGTGAATCGGCGTTCGCGCCACAGACCGCGCAAGTCGGAGATGGTCCTTGCAGCGCTGCGGTGCAGCGTGGTTCAAGCGGGTGTGCTGCCTGAGGAGCTTGAGCGTTGGCGGGCGCTAGCGCGCCGTGCCTATGAGCGGCTGCCCGAGGCTACCCGGGCGTTGGGCGTCCAGCTGATCGCGGAAGGGCAGCTGGAAGAGCCCGTCGAGCTGCTGGACTCGGGTTACATCGAGGCGCGGGTGCATACCTCCCACCGCGGGTCGGCGGGCTACCTGGTGTGCGGCTCCTTGCGTCGGGAGCTGACGTGCAACTGCACCCGTCAGGCTCGCTGCGCGCATGTGGCCGCGGTGCTCCTGCGACTCGGGTCGGACGCCGCGGCGCCGGGCAAGAGCCGCGGCGCTCGCGTGGTGGAGGGATCGCCCCGGCCCCGGCTGGTGATCCTGAATGAGACATCGGCCGAGGGCGCCGCCGCGAATCACGTGGCGCGGCTCGAGTTCGTGTACGGCGACGTTGCGCTTCGTGGCAGATCGACTCCCCCCCATCGGCAGCTCATCGAGCGGGACCACGAGCGGGTCAGCGTGCTGAGAGATCCTGACGCTGAGGATCGAGCGACCCTGATTGTCCATCGCGCGGGCTTCTCGCAGACGGACACGGGCGAGCACGATCGCTGGTTGCTCGGGGACGATCTCGTCTGGGCCGACTTCCTGATGAAGGGCGCGGCTGAACTCGAGGCTCAGGGCGTCGAGGTCGTCCAGGACGCGTCGTTCGCGCTCTCGTTCGTGGAGCCCGACGACTACTTCACCGAGCTCGAGCCCAGCGAGAACCAGTTCTTCGAGCTGGAGTTCGGCGTCGAAGTCGCTGGCGAGCGAATGAGCCTGTTGCCGCTCTTGCTGGACGCGCTGCGCGGTGACCGGGACCTGGCAAAGGCCGGCTCGATGCTGGTGCAGCTGCCGTCCGGGCGCTTCACTCAGGTCCCTCACGCGCGCCTCAAGCCGTTGCTGGACGTGCTGATGGAACTCGCGACCAGCGAACGTCGGACCAAGCGGACGATCTCCCGGTGGCAGGCGATGGAGCTCGCGGAGGCGCTGGGCCTGCAGAGCCAAACTGGGCAGGCGCTACGTGAGCTGAGGGGCGCGCTCACGCAGCTCTCCGCGCTCTCGCGCCCGGAGCTCCCCGACAGCTTTCTGGCCACGCTGAGGGACTACCAGTGGGACGGCGTGGCGTGGCTGGAGCTGCTCGGTGCTCACGGAATAGGCGCGGTGCTGGCTGACGACATGGGCCTGGGCAAGACCGTGCAGCTGCTCGCCCACATTGCCGTGCGAAAACACCGAGGCATTGCCAAGGCGCCCACGCTGGTCGTCGCCCCGACCAGCGTCCTGGTCGCCTGGACCGAGCAGCTGGCCCAGTTCGCGCCCAGCCTGAAGACGCTCCTGTGGCATGGCACCGAGCGCCACGATTTCCAGGACGCGGTCGAGGAGTACGACATCGTGCTCACGAGCTACGCGCTCTTGCAGCGTGATGAGGCCCTGCTGACAGCCATCAAGTGGGATCTGGCGATCCTGGATGAAGCCCAGGCCATCAAGAATCCCAAGACGGTCACCGCGGTCGCCGCCCGCAAGCTGAAGGCCGAGCAGCGCATCGCCGTGACCGGCACCCCGATCGAGAATCACTTGGGCGAGGTGTGGAGCCAGTTCGCTTTCACGGTCCCTGGGGCGCTCGGCACCCAGCGCGCCTTCACGGCCGCCTTCCGCACCCCCATCGAAAAACACGGCAATTCGGCGCGCATGGAGGCCCTGCGGCGTCGCGTTGCGCCGCTGTTGCTGCGCAGGACCAAGCAACAAGTAGCCTCCGATCTGCCGCCCAAGACCTTGATCACGCACCACGTGGAGCTGGGCGACGTCCAGCGGGACCTGTATGAAGCGGTGCGTCGCCTGGTCGACAAGCAAGTCCGCGAGGAAATAGCGCGCCGAGGTGTGGCGCTATCTCGAATCATCGTGCTCGACGCGCTGCTCAAGCTGCGCCAGGTGTGCTGTGACCCTCATCTGGTCAAGACCGAGCGGCGCTGGGAGGCCCCCAGCGCCAAGCGCATCCTGTTCAACGAGCTACTCGAGACGCTGATCGAGGAAGGACGGAGCATCCTGGTCTTCTCTCAGTTCGTGGAGATGCTCGATCTGCTCGCCAGCGACCTGGACCGCGCTGGCGTGGACTACGCGCGGCTCACGGGCAGCACCCGGGACCGAGAGAGCCAGATCCAGCGCTTTCAACGCGGGGATGTCTCCGTGTTCTTGATCAGCCTCAAGGCGGGGGGAGTGGGCCTGAACCTCACGGCGGCGGACACGGTGATTCACTACGACCCGTGGTGGAACCCCGCGGCGGAGAACCAAGCCACCGATCGCGCTCATCGCATCGGGCAGGACAAGCCGGTCTTCGTGCACCGCTTGATTGCGCGGGGAACCGTGGAGGAGAAGATCGTCGCGCTGCAGGCTCGCAAGGCCGAGCTGGCCGAGGCGCTGCTCGAGGGCGGGACGCGCGCATTGGAGCTCGACGAGGCGCTGATCGACGACCTGCTCGCGCCCTTGACGCCGTAGCGCCGTCGGAGCCCGGGTGTCTTTGCGCAGCTCCTCACCCCCGAACGGGGAAGGCGGGCTACGGGTCCTTGCAGCAGCGGAAGCCGATGTTCTGCAGGATGGCCTTCTCGCCGGCGCGGGGCGCCAGCTCGATGTCGCAGCTCAGGCCGAGCCCCGGCGACAGGTACGAGCCGCCGTGCAGTTGGTAGATGTCCTGGGGGGGCATCTCGTTCGTGGCGCCGGTCTTCGTCGAGGTCCACTCGGTGGCGTTGCCCGAGAGATCGAAGACGTCGTCGCTGGTCTTGCACATCGCGAGGCTGCCCGTGGGCAGCAGGACGTTGTCGTTCGCGCCTCCAGGGATCCCGTCGTAGTCGTCGCCGTTGCAGGTGTTCGCCTGATAGCTCATGCCGTACGGATACGCGTTGCCACCCTGGGCGCATAGCTGCCGCAGCTCTGTCGCCGTACACAGGCGGTAGCCAGCGCCACGCGCCTCGCACGCCGTCTTGGCCTGGGACCATGAAGCCGCCGTCCAGGGCATCACCCCCGAAGCGGTGCAGGCGATGTTCTGGTTGACGCCCGCGGCGGTCGACGTCGCGTCAGGGCGCGAAGCCTCCCACCGGTCCACGTAGTATTGCGCCGTCCCGCTCGCCGGGTAGGGCGCCATGTCGAAGGTGATACCTTCGTCGATCTGACCGTTGCAGTCGTCGTCCAGGCCGTTGCACACCTCGGCGCTGGAGGGCGTCGGATCCGGCGGGAGTGATAGATCGCACATCACCAGACTGTCGTCGTTGGGATCGCACACCACCTCGCCCGAGTCGCGGCACACACCGATGCCGCCGTCGTCACAGGGCTTGCCGAGATCGAAGAAGGTCTCGTCCACCGTGCCGTCGCAGTTGCCATCGATGCCGTCGCATTTGGTCTCCAGCGTGCGCACGAAGCCTTGATCGGTCTCGACACCCGCGGGGTAGTCACAACCCCAACCCTGGGAGCCGAGGCACACCGCGACCGCTGTCTCACACGGCGTCCCCGCGGTGGTGTTGCACAGGTCCGTCGGTGGCATCAGATCGGAGTCCGCCAGATCCACGTCGCCGTCGCAGTCGTTGTCGATGCCGTCGCAGATCTCCGCGCCGATCACGGGCACCTCGCAGGCGTACTCGCAGCCGTTGCCCGGATCGCCGTCGAGGTCGTAGAAGCCCTGCGCGCAGCTCTCGACGCGACACTCTCCCGCCTGGCAGACGGAGAAGGCCCCTGGCAGCTGACACACGTGGCCACAGCTGCCGCAGTTCTCCGGGTCGTTCTGGGTGTCCGCTTCGCAAGTCGAGCCCGCGCTGCCGCCGGTGCCACCGGTGGTGATGAAGCCACCGGTCGCGCCGTTGCCACCTTGGGCGCCAGCGCCGCCGGAGTTTCCGCTGCCGCCGAAGCTCCCGTCGTCACAGCCGCTGAAGCAGAACGCGTCGACCACGCAGCCTGACAGCGCGCCAGGCGCGAGCAGCAGCACCGCGAGCCCGGTCCAGCTGATGGCCTTCATCGGGCCACCTCCTGATCGCCATCACTTGTTTCCGTGCGGCGCCGTCGGAGCCAGAGCAAGCCGAAGAGCAGCATGCCGACGCCTGCGGGCCACGCCGCGCGGCGCCCGACGGTCAGGCTGCAGCTCGCGCCGCCTCCGCCCGTCGCGAGCCCGTACACCTCGTCACCGTCGGTGCTGCTACCAGCGGTGCCCGCGGTTCCGCTGCTCCCGGCGTTGCCGCCGTTGCCGCCGTTGCCGCCGTTGCCGCCGACCCCGCCGTCGCCGCCACTAGCACCTGCCGCGCCTCCGGTGGCGCCCGTGCCGGCGCTGCCACCGTTGCTGCCCCCACCGGCGCCACCGGCGCCTTGCATGACGCACAGACCATTGACGCACACCTCGCCCGTCGGACAGTCGACGCTGTCGCAGCCGACGGGGAAGCAGAATCCGCTACGGCACTCGAAGCCGCCCGGGCACTTGAACTCTCCCGAGCCGCAGGGCGCGACGCACACGCCTTCGATGCACTCCGTTGCCCCGGGGCAATCCGCTTCGTTGTCCGCTGTGCCGTCGCAGTCGTCGTCTTTGCCGTTGCACACCTCCGTGCCCGGCTTGACTGCGCCGGTGCACACCGGCTGGCCGTTGATGCACGCGATGCGACCGGGCATGCACGGAGCCTGGTCGTTTGGCGCCGTCAGAGGATCGCACTCACCCCCGATGTTGGGGTCGTTGGTGGAGACGTCTGGCTCTTCGTCGATGCTCTTGTCGCAGTCGTCGTCCTTGCCGTTGCAGACCTCCGGTTGAGGCACACAGCCGTTGCAGCTGATCCCCTCGTCGACCAAGCCGTTGCAGTTGTCGTCGAGGCCGTTGCAGATCTCGTTGGTGGCGGTGGCTCCGGGCGTGTCGATCACGCACTCGGTGCCGCTGCCGTCGGCCTTGCACTGGAAGGCGCCGGTGCCGCGACACAGTCCGAGCTGACCGTCGTCGCACACCAGCCCCTTGTTGGGGAAGTCCTCGTCCACCAGCGTGTCGCAGTCGTCGTCCAGGTCGTTGCACGACTCGAAGCGCTGGCTCGATGCGATGATGGTCGCGATGGCATTCGCCAGACCGTCTTCGTCATCGGCGAAGAACGCCGCGTCCGGTTGCCCCGTGAAGTCGCCAGCGTCGGTTCCGCCCGCGGTGGCGATGGCGTTCAGCTGAGCGCGCTCCGTGGCGGCCACGCTGAACCCGATGACGTAGGTCTTGATCTCCTTGCCCGGCACCGCGGTGCGCAGCGCGGCGGCGGCAGCGGCGGGATCGCCCTGGCAGCTCTCCGCGCCGTCAGTCAGCAGGATCGTGGCGTAGGTGCGGCAAGCCTGAGCGCTGTCACACGTGACCACCGGGGTGAGGAAATCCTGAGTCGCGGCGAGGGCGCCAGCGAGTGGCGTGGGGCCCGTGGCGCGCAACTCGCAGTCGCCGCCCATGCAGTGTTGACCGGATACAGTATCCGCGCGGAAGTCAGTTTCCTGGCCGTCGAGCCACTTCAGGTATTCGCTCAGCGGCGAGCTGAAGTCGACGAGGAACTGGGCGCCGCGCTCTGGTGGCCCGCAGGAGCCCGCGTAGTTGATGCAGTCGGCGCCCGGGCTCTGCCACCCGATGTTGACGTCGTTGGTGTTGCCCGGGTTCGCGAAGCTGTAGCCCGCGCCGGGGTACAGCGTGGAGAGCACGCAGCGGTTGTCCGGATAGTGGCTCGGATAGGCAGGTGTGGTGTTGTTGGTCGGGTCGTCGTAGGAGCAACAGCTCTTGGCGCACTCGAAGTTGCTCGCCGTCTGACAGCTGCGGTTGGTGCCCACGTCCTGGTAGTAGCGAGCCAGCGCGTAGTCGCTCTCGGGGAACGCGGCGAGCACCTTGGCTACGGCGCTCTTGGCGATGAAGAGCCGGGAGTCTTCGCCAGCGGCGCCAGGTGCGCTGGTGTTCACGCCGGGGTAGTCCGCCGAGCCATCACCAAAGGTCGGGTTGCCGTTGATGTCGAGCAACATCGAGCCTGACGAGTCGAGGATCAGCGCGAAGCGAGGGCGCGCATCGGCCGCCGTGACCTTGCACGTCACCGGGTCCGGTGTACACGAGACGGGTTTGCCTCCGACGCAGGAGGGGGTGAGGGTACCGCCACAGTTCAAGTCCGGGAGTCCCTCGTCGATCTGGCCATCGAAGTCGTTGTCTTTGCCGTCGCAGATCTCTCCCACGTAGGCGCTGTCTAGCTGGAGCTCACCGGCGCCACCGCCGGCCTCACCAGCGCAAATCGGGCAGATCCCGCCCTTACCGCCGCGCACGTCGAAGATGGCGCTGGGGTGAATGGAAGCGGTGCGGCTCTGTACGTTGATGATGCCGCCTCCGCCGCCGCCAGCGCAGTCGTCGCAGGTGCCGCTGTTCTGCGTGCCAGTGCACTCGGCCTCGTTGTCACCGACGTCATACGGCGTGCACTGGTTGCTGGCGTTGGCGCACACGTTCCCCAGAGAGCCGCCGAGGTTCTTGCAGGTCTGCCCCGGGAAGGTGCAGTCAGCGTTGGTCGTGCAGGGCGTGCAGTTGCACGGGCCGCAGAGGTTGTAAGTCTTGCCGCTCGCCGGCTCGGTGTACGCCGTGCAGGTTTGTCCGCTGCCGCAACCTGCGGTCGATCCAGGCGTGGTGCAGGGTAGGCACTTGGGCTGGGAGTCGCCGCCGCGGCCACCGTGGGCGCTCACGCGTGCGGTGTCGGCGATGTTGACCTCGTCGCCGATGATCAGCACCACACCACCCGCGCCGGCGCCCGCGGAGTCATTGCCGCTGGAGCAGCCGCGAAAGCCATCGGCCACGACCCGCCCAGCGATGTCGACGACGCCGTCCTGAGTCGTGGTCGCGCCGAACAGCACGATGCGCCCGCCACCGTCGCCAGCGCGCAGCGCGCTGTCGAAGCCGTCGCGGCAGCCCTTGTCGCCGCCGGCCGCACCGAACTCGACGTCGAGGATGTGGTGATAGAAGCTCTGCCCCGCCACGTCGGGGAGTCCGTTGCCAGCGCCGGTGGTCTGGTTGGCAGGTGTTGCGTCGTAGCCCCAGCAAGTCGCGAACCCTGCCTCGGGGGTGTCGGTGCAGGCGTTGCCCGCGCCGTTGAGTACGCCGCAGGACTCCTCGAACTCCTGAGGGAAGGTGCAGGTAGTGGCGCTGTCGAAGAGGAAGCAGTCCTTGGTGCCGCGCCCGCCACGCCCGAAGTGGCCGCCCCCGCCGCCGGAGTCTCTTACGGCGCAGCCGCCGCGGCCGCCTGCCAGCGGGAAGCCCGCCGGACCCGGACCGTTGTCACACAGCTTGCCCTGATACCCAGCACCCTTGGCGGTGATCCTCGAGGTAACATCTACCCGTATGGAAAATGTGCTGGTCGGATCGAGCCCCGTGGCCTTGAGTACGAGGTTGCCGGTGTTGGCCCGGTCAGTCCCGTTGAAGTCGACCACGCTGAGCACGCCGCCGTTGCGGATGTCGATGTAGTCGAACTCGTGGACGCCACCGTAGGCGCAGCCTCGGCCGCCGTTGGTCGGAGTTCCACCAGGGCAGGAGGTCTGAGCGGGCGTCGTGCCGTCGATGATCAGCGGCGCAGCCTGCGCGGCCCACGCCACACAGAACACCCAAGCAAACGCGAGACCCGCGACACACACCCGACGCTGGACTCGTTCACGCGCGAGCCCACTTCTTTTCAACAACAAGGCAAACCTCCAGCCTCGTGAGAATATGGGCAGGCGGCCACCACGTAAACGCCTGGTGTGGTCCGAGACCACCTTATTCGAGGTAGTGAGATGTGCGGGGACGTCGTTGGGTGAAGGCCCACAGCCTCGCTGCTGCCTTCGCCAGCGCCTCCACCGCAAGCCTACAGTCGGATGCGAGAGCCTGCGCCGTCCGCTCGCCGGGGCCGGCTCCTGGCTGCTCGACCCAACCACCCGAGGCGTTCCTGTATTACCCTGCGGTAATGATTGCTTGCCCGCGCGGTCGCCGCTGACGTCGCTGCAGCGGTGCCCATGCCAGCGGTGCCCATGCCAGCGGTGCTCATGCCAGCGGTGCTCATGCCAGCGGTGCCCAGGCGAAGCGGTGCCCAGGCCAGCAGCGCGCTGCTCCGCTGCACGCCGGTTTCCACCCCGAGGGCGCTGCCCAGCGGCTCGCGTTTCCTTCACCAGCGAGTGTCGCGCGGTGGGATGGCGGCTCGTTGCCCGCCGCGTGAATCGCCTGCGGCTTTCCCGAGCAAGAATGACGCGGCGTGCCGCGTCTGGGG
>JAUILJ010000068.1 GCA_030433055.1 Polyangia bacterium | reverse complement strand
CACCGAGATCCGAATCACGCGCCGCTTCGCCGCTCCCCCGGCGCTGGTGTTCAGAGCCTGGACGGAGCCCGAGTACTTGCGCCGCTGGTGGGCTCCAGCGTCACGCGGGGTCCGGCTCACGTTGTGCGAAGCGGACGTTCGAGTCGGAGGTAGGTATCGCTATGTGATCAGCCGCGGCGATGACGAGCACTACGCCTTCTCTGGTGAGTACCGGGAGATCGCAGCGCCCACTCGCTTGGTCTACACCCAGACCTTCGAGGCGTTTCCAGACGCGGCCGCGCTGTGCAGCGTGGAATTTCGCGAGGTGGCTGAGGGCACGCTGATGACCGCGAGCGAGGTGTACCCGTCGAAGGAGGCCTTGGAAGGCGCCGTGTCCTCCGGCATGGAAGACGGAATGCGCGAGACGTTCGAGCAACTCGAGGAGTTGCTTCGGAGCGAGCTCGCCTGAAGCTCTCGACCCGCCAGTCGCGCGGGAACTGCATCTCGGTCAGCGGCGGCGCCCGAAAGCTGGCTGCGCGCAGCGATAGCTCTCGATCGCGGCCCCGGATCGCCAGGCCATCCGCCTCGCTCCTGCGAGCGATGGCTGCGGCGAGCCGAGGGGCGGAACCAGCTGGACTTCGCCGCGGGCGCTACGCTAGGCGAGGAGCCCCAGGGCGAGGCGCACCAGATCACGCTGGAACCCCGGGTCACTCAGCCGGTTCGGTTCATGCAACGTGGCGTTCAGCGCGCCACGCATCGCGTCGGTCAAGACGCGCAAGCAGCGCGCACGTGCCTCCGGCTCCCTCAGCTCCGCGCGTATCCACGCTTGGCGCGCGCTCAAGAAAGCTGCGAAGTCGTCCGTCATTTGCTGCAGCCCGCGCACGACGAGCTGCTCTTGGTGCAGCGCTGAGACCAGCGGCAGCAACTGAGCCAGCAACGGCGCCGTTTCCGCATGGCGATGGCACATCAGCGCGACCATATACGTGAGCTGGTTCTCCAGAGTGTCGCCCTCCGGATCGAGCCAGGCCCGCGCCGCCTCGCGATCGCGGGCAAGTTGAGCCTCGATCACCGCCACCACGATGGCCTGCTTGTTGGGGAAGTACTGATAGAGACTGCCCACGCTCACCCCCGCTACCTCGGCGATGCGGTTGGTGTTCAGCGCAGCCGCGCCCTCTCGCCCCAAGATGCGAGTAGCGGCTTCGACGATCGCCTCGACAGTCACTTGCGCGCGGGGCTGTCGGGGCCTTTTCCGGGGTTCGAGCTTGGAGCGAGGTGCGCGCGACATACGAGTAGGGCCAGCTGGAGGCGTCAACCTAGACTATCAGCCATGTCAGCGCTTCTGGGGTGCGGCGGAGCGTCGCTGTGACCGGCAATCAGGCGAAGCCCGTGGCGCGGGTTGGTTTCCGCTTGGCACAGCTCAGCGCGCTGCTCCACGTCGTGGGTGGCACCACCGACTTGGCCATGCGCGAGCTCCTACCCTTCCACGAGGAATTTCTCGGGTATCCCCACGGTGCGGTCCCGCAAGCGACCGCTGATCTGGTGTTGGCACTGCTGCACGCGCTCGGCGGCTGTTTGGTGGTTGGGGGGATCGCCATGTGGGTCTTGCTCGGCTTGATGCGGAGCCAGCAGCGCACCACCCTCGGCCTCGCCGTCGTGCTGCTGGCTGCGGGCCTGGAGGGCTCCGTCGGCGTGCGCATGCTTCAGCTCGGGCTGCGCTTCGGCTACATCCCGCTGGGTGTAGCGGCCCTCGCGGCGCTCGGCATCGCGCTCTGGTACGCGAGCGCCGGGCGTGCGCCGCTCAAGACCTGAGCTGCCCGCCCCAACTTTCCCGCTCCGGCGAAGCCCGCGAGGGATCTGCAACGCAAGCGCTTGACGTGGCCGTCGCTAGGCTCAGACTCTGAGTCAGTTGACTAACTAAGACACCATGGCCAAACCTACCGACAAACGCGCACGCCTGATCGAGACCGCGATGGACCGAGTCCACGCGCAGGGCTTCAACCAGACCACGCTGGCCCACGTCGCGGAGCAGGCGGAGGTGCCGCTCGGCAACGTCTACTACTACTTCAAGACGAAGCAGGCGCTGGGAGAGGCCGTGGTGGAGCAGCGCAAGGACCAGTACCAGTCCGCGCGGGACGCCTGGGACGCATCGGCAGATCCCAAGGCGCGGCTCACCGCGTTCGTGCAGATGACGTTGGACAACCGCAAGCTCCTGGTCGAACGCGGCTGCCCGATCGGTACCCTGTGCGCGGAGCTCCACAAGGAACCTGGGCCACTCGCGGAGTCTGCGAGCGACTTGTTCGCCGACTTCCTGAGCTGGCTCACGGCGCAGTTCAAGGCGCTCGGCCAGGGCAAGCAAGCCCGAAGCTCTGCCATTCACCTGCTGTCGGCGCTGCAGGGTGCCACGTTACTGGCTCACAGTTTCCACAACGGCAAATACATCGAGAGCGAGGCCGAGCGGCTGCTCGGCTGGATCGAAGCGCTCTGAGAGTTCGGGAGCGACTCCGCCCGGCGACGCTCGCCGGCTGCTGATCGCGCCTCACCCCCAACAAAAGAAAAGGACACCCATGCCCTCATCTCGCATGCGGGTGGTGGTCACTGGTGCGACCGGCTTCCTCGGTCACCACGTGCTCCAGCGCCTCGCTTTGCGGGACGACGTCTTGCCCATTGCGGCGTGTCGTCGCCCTGCCGCCCTAGGCCATTTTCGCGGGGAAATAATTCAAGGGGACCTACTGGATCCGGACTACCGAGAGCAGCTCACGCGGCGCGCCGACGTGATCTGTCACACGGGGACCTGGGCCGCGTTCTGGGGGCACGCAGCTCTCGAGCGCAGCCATTTCTACGACCCCGCCCTGGATCTGCTCCAGCGCTCCCGGGCCAACGGAGTCGGTCGCTTCATCCTGGCGAGCAGCGTCGCGATCGCCAAGCGCCCCAAGGGTGAGCTGGTAGACGACTTCGCGCCCACAGAGCACACCGGCTACTGGCCGCACCTCGATCGGTTGATCGACGTCGACCGCCAGATGCAGGCCCAGGCCAGTGGAACCCAGTGCGTGAACCTGCGCTTGGGGCACTTCGTGGGCGCGGGCAACCAGCGCGGCATGGTGCCGGCCCTCGTGCCACGGCTCCGCACGCGACTCGTGCCCTGGCTCGCGAAAGGCAGATCGCGACTCGCGCTGGTAGCCGACAGCGACCTCGGAGAGGCCTTCGCCCTGGCGAGCACCGCGCAAGGACTGGACGCCTACGAGTCGTTCAACATCTGCGGCGCGGCGTTTCCCACGGCGCGCGAGGTGTTCGACTTCATCTGCGAAGAGACGGGCTCGCCCCGTCCGTGGTTCAGCGTGCCCTACTGGGCGGGCTACGCGTTTGGCTGGCTGATGGAGACGCTGCATCCGGTGCTGCCCGGGCGCGCGCCGTTCTTGACGCGCTCGCTGGTGCACGTGGCCGAGGACTGGCACTGCGACACGCGCTATGCCGCACGGAAGCTCGGCTATGTAGCGCAGAAGCCCTGGCAAACCGCGATCCGTGAGGCCTTGGCGGAGCTCGAGCGGCAGGGATTTCCATGGCCCGAGCTGGCCCAGCAACCCTGAGTATCGAACGCCTGCTGGAGCTCGCCCAGCAGGCCTAGCAATATATATTTACTATCACGCATATATGCTGCTATGCATATGCAGCATGGCACATGCCGACGTCTTCCAAGCCCTGGCGGATCCCACGCGGCGCCAGATCATCGAGGCGCTGCTGAGCGGCGAGCAACAGGTGAACGACGTGGTGGAGCAGCTCTCCATCCATCAGTCGGGTGTCTCGCGACACCTGCGCATCTTGCTCGACGCCGGCTTCGTTCAGGTACGCCCCGATGGCCAGCGCCGGCTCTACTCCCTGCGTCCTGAACCCTTCCAGGAGATGGACGCCTGGGTGTCGAGCTACCGCAAGCTCTGGGAGGCCCGCCTCGACCGCTTCGGCGAGGCTTTGGAGCGCAAGCAGCGTGCCCGGAAGAACAAGGAGAAAGCGTGATGGCGAGCGGAAGCGAAGGCAAATCACTGCGCATCGAGCGCAGCTACGAGGCACCCATCGAGGATTTGTGGGACCTGTGGACGACAAAGGAGGGCTTCGAGGCCTGGTGGGGCCCGGAAGGTTTCCGCGTGGAAGTATTCTCGATGGACGTCACAGTCGGCGGCGAGCTCACCTATGACATGATCGCCGTCGGGGAGCGCGAGATCGCCCAGATGAAGGCCGGCGGCATGGACACCAAGCACTACACCCACGGGGTGTTCACCGTGGTCGAGCCCAAAAAGCGCCTCACGGTGCGCTATGACATCGACTTCTTGCCTGGGGTGGAGAGCTACACGAACGACGTCAGTGTGGAGTTCACCCAAGAGGGCGAGTCAGTGCGCATGCTGGTGCTGATCGAGCGCCACAAGAGCGACGAGATCAGCCGTGGCGCGGTTCAAGGCTTCACCAGCCAGCTCAACAAGTTGCCGGACGCGTTGGCCCGCTGGGCCAAGTCTTGAGCCGTGGCCTGACGCCGAGATCACTGACTTCGTGCGCCGGCAGCTCTAGCGGCTACTGCGGCAGCTCGTCGAAGACGTAGATGAACCCGTCTTCGTCCCCCCCGACACCGATGTCCGACAACACCTGAGTGCCGTTGGCGCCACCGTTGGTCAGGTGAGCCTTGGGGTGAGTCTGCGGCTGGAAGCTGATGTGGAGCGTGGCGAGCTGGCCGGTTGCCCCCCCAACCACCACGCGACTCCCGTTGACCGCCAGCGTGTTTCCGCTGTTGTCCTGATCGCTGCCGAGCTGGCGCTGATACAGCACTTGGCTCAGGTCACCGCTGAGCACAGCAACGAATGCATCGAGGCTGCCGCTGTACGAGCCGTGAGTGACCACACCCGCTGGCAAGTTCGCCGAGTTCGTGCCTCCGGAGATCACGATGTTACCCGCAGCCGTCACTCCCACTCCCTCGACGCCCTCACCCTTGGAGCCACCAAAGAGCGTCGCCGCCGCCACCGACCCGTCCGGGCGAAGCTTCGCAATGTACGCATCACCCGGGTAGTTGCCGAGGATTGGCTTTCCGCTTGGGTATCCTCCACCCCCGTAGTTCGCCTGAGCCGAGGACGTGGTCGTGGCTGGGTCGAGCGTCGCCAGGGGCCCGGCCTGGTCCCCGCCGGTCGAGAAGCAGGCGCTGTCCCGACACAGGCTGTCAGCGACCACGATGGACCCATCGGTGTGCACTGCCAGGTTGTGTGTGTCGCCGTTCACCGGTCCTGAAGCGCCCAGGTAGCGAGTAAACGTGTGACTTCCGGCGGACGTGAGCTTCACCAACACTCCGTGGTTCACGCTGGCCCCCGACGGGTATGCACCAAAGATGCTGGCTCCGCCTGCGTTCGCGTTGAAGTCGGACGACTTGCTGTGGGTCATGAAGAGCACGCTATCGTCAGACATATCCACGCGGATACTTGGCTGGCTTCCATCATTGCCGCTACCGCCCATGCGAGCTGCCCACAGCACCGACTTGCCATCGGCCGCCAGCTTCACCACCAGCGAGTCCTCCCCGCCGTTCTTGTTGGTCTGGTAGGCCTGCGAGAAAGCCCCATTGCCCCAGGCAGGGAGAGTGGACCCGGCCTGCAGGAATGTCCCCACCAGGACGTTGCCCTTCGAGTCGAGGGCCATGTCACGAATGAACTCGTTGGCGCTCCCTCCGAGATAGGTCGCCCACAGCAAGCTACCCGTGGAGCTCAGCCGAGCCACGTAGCCGTCCTGCTCTCCGTACGCTTGCGCCATGCTGTCGCCAGCGAAGCCTGGCTGGATCGGGCCTCCTGCGACGGGAGCGCATTTCCCTGCGCGCCCGGCGAGCACGATGTCGCCGTTGCTGGCGACCTCCACTCCGTACGCTCGCTCATAGTAGGGGCCGCCCAGAGTCGTGATCCACTGCACGTTGCCGCTCGCGTCGAGCCGCACCACGAAGATATCCATGTCGGCGCCACTGCCTGACGTCCCGCTCGGACAGGTGTTCTTGACCACGTTCGCGGAAACGCCGCTGGGGATCAGGTCGTGCTGGCTCCCGTTTACGAAGGAGCCGCCCACCAGCACCATGCCGCCGTCGGCGGTGAACGCGATGTCCCTCAGGTTGTCTTGCCTGGAGCCGCCGATGTGGCGCACGAAGCGCGCCGCGTAGTCGAACGTACTCGCCGCCGCCCCGCCGGACCCTGCGCTTCCGCCGGCGCCAGCGGCCCCGGCACCTCCGCCACCACCCGTCGCTCCCCCGCCACCCGCACCCGCTG
This sequence comes from Polyangia bacterium, assembly GCA_030433055.1. Classification (GTDB taxonomy): domain Bacteria; phylum Myxococcota_A; class Polyangia; order Polyangiales; family Polyangiaceae; genus JAHBVY01. Next base: position 9,151 of record JAUILJ010000068.1, on the reverse strand, counting down.
CGGCGCTGCCGCCGGCCCCAACTCCACCGGCGCTCGAGCCTCCGAAGCCAGCCCCTGCGGTGGCCCCACTGCCACCCGAGTTGGCAGCGCCAGCCGCGTTGCCGCCACCGGCACCCACACCGCCGGAGCCCGGCTGGTTCCCCCCGGTATCATCGGAGCCACAGCCTACGGCCGAGAGCGCCGCAGCGCACCCCGCCACGAAAGACAAACCCAAGCATCGCCGCGAACCTGACATAAGTCCCCTTCCAGCACCGTCATTCGCGCGCGAAAAAGCTCAGCGAACGCAGGTGCAACAGGGGCCAACCTTTCCATATGAATAAGGCCGACTCCAAGCAAAGAACTCTGAACAAAGCTCGTGTCGGGCCCTGGACAGCTGCGCCGCGCTCGTTTGCAACGAAGCAGCCCAGCGATGGAGCAGCTGATTCGCGCGCTCAGCGCGGCACTCTCACAGCGCGGCACTCTCACGGCGCGGCACTCTCACGGCGCGGCACTCTCACGGCGCGGCACCTCAGCGACCCAGCGTCTGAATCACCAGCTCCGCTGTCTCGGCTCCGGAGAAGTTCTGCTGACCGGTGATCAGGTTGCGGTCACGCACGGCAAATCCCTTCCAGAGGCCGCCCTGAACGTAGTTCGCGCCGAGGCCCTTGAGAGCGTCCTCGATGCGCCAGGGCATGAGGTGCTTGCCCTCGGGCAGCGCGCCCCGCTTCCAGACGGCGTGGTCCGCGAAGTCCTCTTCGACGTTGGCGAAGCCGGTAACGGTCTTGCCCTTCACCAGGTACTCACCGGAGCTGAGCTGGGCGAACCTCAGCACGGCCGTGCCATGACACAGCGCACACGCGATCTTGCCTGCCTCATAGAACTCCACGAACTTCGCGTGCAGCTCCGTAGCCGCCTCGAAAGCGAACATCGGCGCTTGCCCGCCGGCCACGACGATGGCGTCGAACTCGGCAAGTTCGATCGCGCCCACGGGCTTGGTGTCCTCCACCAGCGCGACCAGGTCGGGCGTCGACAAGAAGCCCATGCTGATCAGATCGCTGAAGCTGTATCCGCTCGGATCTCGCGGATCGCTCAGCGCGTCGGCCTCACACTTGCCACCGATCGGGCTGAATATCTCCACTTCATAGCCCGCCTCGCGAAACGCGTAGAACGGGTGGCTCAGCTCCGACCACCAGAACCCTACAGGCCAGCCGGTGGTGCTGGAGGTGGCTGGATTCGCGATCACGATCGCGACGCGTTTCGGGTTGCTCGGGTTCGACGGATTGGGATCTCTCAGGCTCATCTCGACTCCTTCGGCGGAACAGGTGCCCCGGCTCGAGCAGGATTTTGGGGAGAGACGCACCGTTTCAGCACCCCGCAGCGGTTCAAGGTGTCGTTGTACCAGGTGCAACTTGCTCGAACCGGCGGCAGCGACGGAGTACCCAACCCTGAAGGAGAAGATCATGGAGCACGCGATGAAGCCGAGCTACAGCTTCGCAGCCGAGTTCGAGTCAGGACTGGCTTGGACCTTGGATGGTTTGGAGCGAGTGAACCCACGATGAACGTTTTGGTAACAGGCAGCGCGGGGCACCTGGGCGAAGCGCTGATGCGGCTGCTCGAACGCAGCGACCACCAGGCAACTGGGTTGGATCGCTTGGCCAGCGAGTTCACCAGCCGAGTGGGAGATCTGGCGGACCGGGCGTTCGTCGCGCACGCGGTGCGCGGCTGCGACGCCATCTTGCACACTGCGACCTTGCACAAGCCGCACGTCGCGACTCACCCCAAACGAGCCTTCGTCGACACCAACATCACGGGCACGCTCAATCTACTGGAAGAGGCCCTCGCGCAGGGTTGTCAGTCCCTGATCTTCACGTCCACCACGAGCACCTTTGGCCACGCGCTGGTCCCAGCGCCCGGACAGCCCGCGGCCTGGATCACCGAAGATGTGCGCCCGATCCCCAAGAATATCTACGGGGTCACCAAGACCGCCGCAGAAGACCTGTGCGAGCTGTTTCAGCGCCGGCATGGCCTACCGGTGCTCATCCTCAAGACGTCGCGCTTCTTCCCCGAAGCCGACGACAATGCCGCGACCCGAAGCGCCTTCGAGGATCTCAACGCGAAGGTCAATGAGCTCTTGTATCGCCGCCTGGACGTGGAGGACGCCGCCCGCGCCCACCTGCTGGCGCTCGAGCGTGCGCCAACGATCCGCTTCGGTCGCTACATCCTGAGCGCTACGTCCCCCTTCACGCCGGACGACGTCGCCGATCTCCGCACGGATCCAGCGAGCGTCCTGAGGCGCTATGTCGATTTCGAGGACGAATACGCGCGCCGCGGCTGGAGGCTGTTTGACTCCATCGACCGTGTGTACGTCAATCAGAAGGCGCGCAGCGAGCTGGGTTGGGAGCCGAAGCACACGTTCGGCTTCGCGCTGGAACAGCTGCGGCGGGGCCGGTCACCCTTCAGCGACCTGATGCAGCAGATCGGCAGCAAGGGCTACCACCCCGGCGAGAGCTTCGAGGGCGAACCTTTTCCGGTGGACTAGGCGTGGCGTCGGGCGTCGAAAGCGGCCTCCTGTCGACGACAGCCGCATATTTCCGCGCGCTTATTCCGGGCCTCCTCGCCCGCCACGCACCTCGCGAAGACACGAAGAGTCGGCGGGCACGGGCACGGGTGAGATCACGCCTGCAGCGTTGCATGCCACGGTTGCGCCACGAGCGACCACGCGGCCGATAGTCGTGTTTTCCCGAGACTAGGGACGAAAGCGCTTGGCACGCTCGTCGCACTGTCCGCGGCATGCACACGACTCTTCGGTTTGGATTTGGGTTTGGTTTGCTCTGCTTGGCGGCGGTGGGCTGCGCGGGCGGTGATGGTGCGACGGAGCAGCCGCTGGGCAGCATCGACCTGGCCGTCCAGACAACGGGCCCCGACGGCGCAACCTATCGCCTCACGGGCGCGACGGTGCTCTGGGTGCAGACGCCGGACTACGCCTTCTCGGATGCGCTGCGCATCGACGGCGCACAGCCCGTACAGAACTTCGATCTGCCTCCCAACGACTACGTGGCCAACGTCGTGTCCACGTTGCCCGATGGCGCGTTCGAGATCGAGCGCAGCGACGGCACTCAGACCGAGCTGCTTCACGCACGCTACCTCGGGGTCAACCCCACGCCCTTCTCCATCGTCGCTGACCGAAGCACCTCTCTGACCCTGCCGTTCAGCGTCAGCGACATCGGCGCGGTCACGTTCGAGACGGGTCACCTCGCCGTCGATCTGAACGTCGACTTCGACTCCGAGGCTCCGAACCGCGGACAGGTGACGTTGAACAGCGCGCGCATCGACGCCCAGACGTTCGGCGGCGCCCTGACCGACGCCGAGGAGTATGTCGCCCCCAGCAACGCCAGCGTCACGCAGACGTCCGCCTGGGACATCACGGGTCCGTTCGCGCTGACAGGGAATCGGCGCGCGTGTGCACCAATCGTGTTCACGTCGTCCGTAACCAGCGAGCCCGAGTGGGGCGACCTGATCGCCGCCGTCCCTGGCTCCGTCGGTCAGCTGTGTGTCATCGACGACACCTACGGCGATCGGCTGATCATCGAGAGCCGGCAACACCCGGACTTCCAGGGACTTCCGATCGCAGACCTGCTAGCTGGCTCAGACTACGAGGTGCTCACCAGCGTCACCGGGAACCTCCCGCCCACGGTGTTCGACGGAACCACGCTGCACCTCGATCAGCTCGCGAACGCGGCAAGCCAAGGGGATCTGAACTCGATCTACTGGCTCGTCGACAGCACCAACGGCGAAACTCAAGCTGAGCTGCGGCTGCAAGGCCCTGGAGACGTCCAGACCTGGACCCAGTGACTCACGCCGGCAGCGCTCGTGCGTTCCACGTGGGGAGCGCGCGAGCCAGACGCCGGGGTCCTTCCACGCGGATCAGCCCGGCCTTGAGTGCGTCTCCCCACTCGATGCGCCCCAGGTGCCACTCGGTGAACGCTTGAGAGCGCGCCCACACCGACACATCGATCTCGAAGCCCGGGTGGTCATAGCAGAGCTCCGCTCCCCCCCGCTCGATCAGCATCCAGAAGCGCTGGTAGGCCACGGGCTGCTCCGGGAAGTCGAACTCCACCACCACGCGGCGCTTCGGCAATTGCTCTCGCTGCAAGTGAACGTGGGTCCACGCCCAGAGCACGAATGAAGGATCCGTGTGTTCGGGCTGCAGCTCGATCCAGCGCTCGCCCCACGCGGCCATGGGCGCGATCACATCCATCAACGCGCGGCCCGCCTCGGTCAGCGTGTACTCCTTACCGCGACGCCCCGCGATGGGCCGCGTCTGGATGACTCCCCGGTCTTCGAGCATGCCGAGGCGCGAGACCAGGAGCGAGCGCGAGATCCCCGGCAAGCCACCCGCGATGTCGTTGAAACGCGTGCACCCGAGGAGCAAGTTGCGCACGATGAGCAACGTCCATCTTTCCGCGAGGATTTCTGATGCGCGAGAAATCGGGCAATACTGGCCGTAACTGTGCATCCCTCGATCTTGGGGGTGAGGGTGCGCCGAACCAAGTCCATTCTTTGTACTTTAAGCGAGCCGGAGACCCGGTACTGCTGAGCCATGAGCAACGAGTCCCGGGGTCAGGTCTCGGCTGGCGCCGCTGAGATCTATGAGAACTTCTTCGTTCCGGCGCTGTTTGCCGAGTGGGCCCCGCGCCTGGTCGAGGCGGCCCGCGTCACGCCCGGAACCCGAGCGCTCGACGTGGCCTGCGGTAGCGGGGTCGTCGCTCGGGAGCTCGCCAAGCGAGCCGGCGCCGAACACGTATTCGGTCTCGACTGCAACGCGGGCATGCTCGCGATCGCGCGCCGCTCGGAACCGAAGGTGAGATGGTATTCGGGTCGGGCCGAGGAGCTGCCGTTCGAGGACGCGAGCTTCGATGTGGTCACCTGTCAGTTCGCCCTGATGTTCTTCGAGGATCGGGTCCAGGCGCTGCGGGAGATGGCTCGAGTCTTGCGCCCGTCGGGGCGGCTGTGTGTGGCGGTGTGGGGGACCCTGGACGACACGCCCGGGTATCGCGCGATGACCGACCTGCTGGCAGAGTCGTTCGGGCAGCGCGTGGCGAGTGAGCTCGAGGCGCCGTTTTGCCTGGGAGAGCTTCAGGCGCTGCGCGCCGTGCTCGAGGCTGCGTTCGGCGCTCGGGCTCAGATCGAGATCAGGAGCTTGGTGGGTGTCGGGCGCTTTCCCTCTTTGGACGATTGGCTCCGCACGGAAGTGCGCGGATGGACGCTCGCAGAGCACATCGACGACGCTGGCGTGGACCGGCTGCTGGAGCTTGCCCCCAAGCATTTGAGTCGCTTCGAGCAGCCTGACGGCAGCGTGGAGTTCGCGAGCCCAGCGCACATCGTGACGCTCGTCAGCGCGTGACGAGGCGGCGCGAGCTAGAAGTCGAAGGCCTCGGGCGCTGGGCCGCCGCTGCGCTCGTCGAAGGTCGAGACCCGCAGCGCCCGAGACAGGCTGCGCTTCTTGAAGCGATGCTTTTCCATACGCTTCAAGATATCCGACAGCGTGCGCACCGCCTCGACGACGTGGGGGCCTTTGTTGAGCATCACGCACTCCGCCGCCACGCTGGCGGCGGCATCGGTCACCTCCGCGCGTGAAGGCACGCCGGTGCGCGCCAGGTTATCGAGCACCTGAGTCGCCCAGATGGCGGGGACGTGACTCGCTTCACACAGCCAGAGCATCTCCTCCTGGACCTCTGCGAGGCGCTCGAAGCCCACCTCTACCGCGAGGTCACCGCGAGCGATCATCACCGCCAATGGCGGCCGCTTGAGCGCTTCGAGCAGCAGGCGCGGGAGGTTCTCGAAGCCGCGTCGAGTCTCGATCTTCAGCACAACCCCGATGTCGCGGCGCCCCAAGCGATCGAGCTCGGTGTGGAGCGCTCGCACGTCCTCGGGCGTGCGGACGAAGGACAGGCTCACCGCGTCCGCATGACTCGCCACGAAGGGCAGCGCCGCCAGGTCGTCTGCCTGGAGCGCGGCGATGGACAGGTCGGAGTCCGGCAGGTTGATGCCCTTCTCCGCGCGGATCTTCACGCTGGGCCGCTGGGTGCGCTGAACCCGGAGTAGGTAGTCGCGTTCGGCGGCCCGTGCCTCGATCACGACGGCTTCCACCTTGCCGTCATCGAACAGCACTCGGTGCCCCACCTCCAGACCGTGGAGCGCTGCCCCCAACGTGCAGGCGACCTCGCCGCGCACCTCGACGCCGCCCGCAGCGTCGCGCTTTGCGGGTGAGCAGAACGCACGGGTGCCACTCAGCACGACCTCATCCCCAACGCGCATGTCGATGGCGGCGTCGCTCCCCGTGGCGACCGAGATCGACAGCGGGCCTTGGCTCGAACCACCACGCCAGTGAGTGGCGACGACGTCGTCCAGCACGTAGGCGCGCGCCGTCGCCTCCAGTATCGCCGTGTCACCCCCGAGCTCCAGCACCGTCAGCGCCCGACGCTTGCCCCGAGTGTCGCGGAACTCGAGGCGATCTCCCACCGCCAGCGTTGCAAACGCAGCGTCTCCCAGGACCAGCTGGGCGTCGTCGGCGTCAGGAGCATGCGCCGAGGCGCGATGCACGACAACGCGAGCCGGTGACACGATGCGCCCCAGCTCGTCCTTCTGGGGCTTCCAGGTCGCGACCCGTAGCGCGCCCTGGATCGCTCCGGTGCGGATCTTCGGTCCCGCTAAATCCATGAGGATACGACAAGGGACCCGTGTCGACTCGCTGGCAGCGCGGAGCGCTTCGACCATACGCTCCCACTCGGCAGGCCCTTCGTGAGCGCAGTTGATGCGCAGGACATTCATGCCCGCCCGCAGCATCGACGCCATCCACTCACGGTCCGCATCGCCCGCGGACGGTGCGGTGACCATGATGTAGACGTGGCGGCCGCTGGGGCACGGCCCCAGCGCCTCGCGGGTGTGACGCTGAAGCGCATCTTTGCCCGCAGACCAATCGAGCGCGCCGTCGACACTGACACGCTCGGACTGCGCTGGACCGCCGCAAGCCGCCAAGCCCTCCTGCACGCGCGCCAGCACTCGCCTCACAGTGCCGAGCACACAGCCTTCGAGCCTACCGAGCGACGACAGTCCAAGATCCGCGAGCTCGACCTGGAGATTTCTCAGATCCTGCTGACGCACGGCGATGTAGTGGACCAGGTTGCGCGCACTCTCTCGCCGCGCCTCGGGAACGCTGTCCAGGGCGGGCCCCATCTCGTCCTCGAGCGCCAGCATTCGCGCCTCGAGCTCCATGAGCAGCTCTTGCACGTGGCTCAGCGCGCGCCGTGTCTCGACCTGATCGGCGGTCGTCATCGAGCCAAGCCTAAGCGAATTCCCCCTGCGCTTCGAGCCCGGAGAGGGCCTCTAGACGATCGGGTCGGGCGCCACGCAACCCTTGCGTCACGTTGGCACACCCGCGCTACATCTTCGTGCGCAACCTGTCGAATTCTCCCCGCTGGCAAGGGCCACGCAGGTCGACGACACGCTCCAGACGTCGCTTATTACCGCGCGGCAACTAATTGCGTGGCAAGGGCCCACTGTTGCCCCCACAGGAGGCTGCTCACGCCTCGCACTCGTCAAGGAAGTCAAGTTGAACGAGTGTCACTCTAGCCCATTTCGAGTCACGGATCGTGAGACGGGCGGCAACTAGCTGGAGTGATGCGGCTCCGGACGATTGTGCGTTGGCTCCCTCCCCTGCTCGGCACCGGATTGCTCGGTGGCGCCGGCTGTGGGACCCACGATGACACCAGCTCCGGTTCCCAGGGCGCAGCGGGGAGCGTGGGCGCGGGCGCCCAGGCAGGCGTCGGAGCCGGTGGCGCGGCCCAGGGCGGCACGGCCCAGGGCGGCACGGCCCCGGCCGGTACAGCGGGAGCCGACAACGGCGGAGCCGCCGCCGGAGGGAGTGGAGCATCTGCGACCGGCGGCGCGGGTAACCAGCCCTCCGGATTGGGCTCCGGCCTCGGAGCATACCCCACAGGAACCAGTGACCTGACGCTGGGCGGCAGCATGACCTTCACCAACGTCGGCGCGCCCGGGTGGTGGCCGCGGCGCATCGACCGTGCAGCAGGAGATCCCGCCTGTGACTACAAGGACGGTACCGACACCTGGGGCGGGCACTGCTGCATGAAGCAGCAACACACCGAAAGCGGCCAGCTGGCGCCCTTCGACGAGGAGATGACCCTGATCCTCAAGGCCATCGACCTCAAGCAGGTCGCCGTCTACCAGCCGCAGGGCAGCGCCTCGAACCAGTGGAGCCTTGTTTCCGCGTGGGACCGGCGAAAGGGTAACGGCCAGAACCTCGCCTTCACTCAGGGCTCCACCCCGGTCAGCCAGAGCTCCGGCGAGCTGATGCACGATGACTGCGTGTGGTACCTCGCCCAAGATCAGCCCTTCGAGTGCGGCGATGGCAGCAACTACTTCTGCCCGGACGATCCAGGCGTGAAGCGCCTCGGCTGGCGCGGCTCCAAGCTGTTCGTGCTCACGGCCTCGATGACCTTCGACGACGCAGGCGTCAGCGCCTGCAACAGCGGCGGACAGGGGCACCCGGGTCCGTGGGTGGCTCTCGTCGCCTCGGAGCTGATTCGCGATGGCGCGCGCAAGTGGAACGGCGCCTGCAACTGTTACTCGAAGACGGGCAGCGTCGGTGACGGCTGTGGCGAGATCAACCTGTTCGAGGTGGTGATGGACAACAACGAGTTCAGCAACCGCGAGTTCATCAGCACCGGCGTGCGCTCCTACCAGGCCGGGCACGTGGGCGGCAACGTCTGCGGCAGCGGGTGCACCCGCGACCAATTCCCCGCGGATTCGACAGTGGTCGATGCGTGTGGAAAGCAGCCCTATGCTCGCGGCCCAGAGCTCGAGATGGGGGGCCCGAGCGACGGTTGCCCGGTGTGGCGAAGACCCATCGGAGACCGCTATTTCGTCGTATTGCTCGACGAATCGACGCGCACGATCCAGCTTGCCATCATCCACCCGGGCAACGTCCCGGGCGCTGCCCAGCCGCTGCTCCCTGCGCTCCCCGCGGCCCTCTCTCGAGAAACCATCGACGGGCTGCTCGACCTGCGCTTACCCTCGAACTGACAGGAACCCCAATGCGTCACACCCTCGCCCTCGTCGCTCTCGCCAGTCTGGTCGCTTGCTCTAGCTCGAA
>JAUILJ010000990.1 GCA_030433055.1 Polyangia bacterium | reverse complement strand
TGCGCTCCATCTCGGCGCTCTTGGCCAGGATGTCTTCGAAGCGGTGCTCCTTGCGCATCTCCTCGCGCAGGGCGCGGTTCTCACGTCGCAACAGCTCACGCTCTTCGGCCTTCTTCAGCGTGAGCACCACCTCCTCAGGCTTGAACGGCTTCTGAATGTAGTCGTAGGCGCCCTGTTGCATCGCTTCGAGCGCCAGGTCCATGTTGCCGTAGGCGCTCATCACGATCACCGTGGCTTCATGCCCTTTGGCCTTGAGGGTGCTCAGCAGGTCCAGCCCGTCGAGCTTGGGCATGCGCACGTCGGTGATCACGACGTCGGGACCGAACGAGTCGACGAGCGCGAGCGCCTCCTCGCCGTCGCCCGCGGTCTCCACCTCGTAGCCGTTGCGCTTGAGCAACGTCCGAAGCACGAGCCTCAGGTTCTCTTCATCGTCGACTACGAGGACTCGGCGCACTGTGCAAAAAATGCTAGCTGCGCTGCCTCAGGCACGCAAGAAGTTCCAGGTTGGCCCCTGGAGTCCCGCGTAAGTGCCCCGAGTTCATTGTGTATTCGCCTCCGGCGGGCACGCGGATCTGATAGGACACGCCATGCTCGTAGGACTCGATCAGATCGCGACGGGGCAATTCTCAGCGACGCGACGCCGGCTTCGCAGCTCCCGAGTCGCGGTGCTGACGCACTCCGCCGCCACGGATCGCCGAGGCTACACCAGCCTCGAGGCGCTCGAAGAGCTGGGCGTTCATCCGCGCGTCCTGTTCACACCCGAGCATGGACTAGACGGCGCGGCCCAAGCTCAAGAGGCGGTGCCGAGCCCTGATGGCAACGAGAGCGAGTGGTCACTGCGCTCGATCAGCCTCTACGGGGACAGCAAGGAGTCGCTGTCCCCCAGCGTCGAGCAGCTCGGTGGCATCGACGTGCTGCTGGTCGATCTCTGCGACGTTGGCAGCCGCTACTACACCTACGTTTGGACCGCGTTGCTCGCGGCCCGAGCAGCGCGCGCCGCTGGCGTGCACACGTTGATCCTCGATCGCCCCAACCCGATCAGCGGAGATCCAGGGCTGCTCGAAGGCGCGCCGCAGGCTGAAGGCTACTTGTCCTTCGTCGGGCTCGAGCCCATCCCGATCCGTCACAGTCTCACGCTGGGCGAGATCGTGGTCCGCTACTTGCTGCAAGATGGCGCAGAGCTGGGGCCCGAGGGCGCCGTGAGCGTGGTGCCCGTACGCGGGTGGGAGCGTCACAAGACAGCTCGTGCGTGGGGGCGCCCGTTCATTCCTCCGTCCCCCAACATGCCCAGCGCCGAGGCCGCGCTCGTGTATCCGGGTGGATGCCTGCTCGAAGGCACGAACCTCTCGGAAGGCCGGGGCACGACGCTCCCCTTCCTCACCGTCGGAGCGCCCTTCCTCGATGGGGAGAAGCTCGCCCACGCGCTGCGCGACGCCGTTCTACCCGGGGTCATCGCGCGCCCTGTGGGTTTCAAGCCGAGCTTCGACAAGTTCGCTGGTGAGCTATGTGGCGGAGTGATGCTCCACGTCACGGACGAGCGCACTTTCCGCCCGGTAACAACATACCTGACGTTGATCAACCTCGCACGCAACATGGCGCCCGACGACTTCAAGTTCACCACGGATCCCTACGAGTTCGAGACGGAGATCCCCGCGTTTGACCTGCTCACCGGGTCGAGCGCCGCGCGTGAGGCCATCCTCGAAGGCGCAAGCCCGGGGCGAGTCGCCGAGCTGGTCGCACCGGTCCCCGAGGAGTGGCAGCAGGCCGTGTGGCAAGCCGAGGCAGACCTGGGCCAGGCGCTCGCCTAGGACTCAGCCGCCAATCGCGGCTTCGACGTCTGCGATGGACTTCGGGATCGACGCGGTGAGCACCTCATGCCCCGACTCGGTCACCAGCACATCGTCTTCGATGCGGATCCCGCGCACGTCCCCGTACTTCGCGAGCTCGTCCCAGTTCACCAGATCGGCGAGCTTCCCTGCTGCGTCGCGCTCCGTGAGGCCCGGGATTTGATAAAAGCCGGGCTCGATGGTCACCGCCATCCCTGGCTCGAGGTCTCGATCCAGCCGCAGGAAGCGGTCCCCGGCACCGGGTAGGCGGGAGCGCCCCGGCGCGTAGCCCGCGCGATCTCCTAGATCTTCCATGTCGTGCACATCGAGCCCCAGCAGGTGCCCTACTCCGTGTGGAAAGAACAGCCCAGCGAGCCCTGCTTCGTAGCACTCCTGGGCGTCCCCCTTGACGATACCCAGCGCGCCTAGGCCCTCGAGCAGCGTTCGCCCCGCGTGCCGGTGCACGTCCAGGTAGCGCACGCCGGGGCCCACACGCTGGATGGCGGAGCACTCGGTCGCCAGCACGACCTCGTAGATCGCCTTCTGCGTCGAACTGAAGCGCCCACTGACGGGCCAGGTGCGCGTCACATCCCCCGCCCAGCCTTCCGCCGTTTCGGCGCCAACGTCTGCGAGCAATAGATCACGCTCCCCGAGCAGGTGATGGTGCTGCTCGTTGTGCAGCACCTGACCGTGGACGGTGACGATGGAGTTGTAGCTCGTGCTCATCCCCGCGGCGATGATCGGCTGCTCCATTGCCGCGCGGATTACCGCTTCACGGAGCCCAGGATGCGTCGCGGCCATCCCCGCGCAGTGGGCGCGATGGGTGACGATGGCCGCCTGGCGGAGCTGGAAGATCGCCGCCTCGTCGTGACGCAGCCGTAGCTCGATCAACGCGTCGCCCAACTCCCCAGTCGGTGCGTCGAGCCGATCCCCCCCACCCGCGATCACCTCGCGATCGAGCTTCTCGGCCAGCCAGATCGCGGTGTCAGCGTCCTGAGGCGGA
>JAUILJ010000989.1 GCA_030433055.1 Polyangia bacterium | reverse complement strand
CTCCTTGGATTGGCCTGACGGGTTGGTGCTCTGGGAGGCGCAGTTCGGAGACTTCGCGAACGCAGCTCAAGTCATCATCGACCAGTTCATCGTGAGCGCCGAGGACAAGTGGAAGCGCCTGAGTGGGCTGGTACTGCTATTACCCCATGGATTCGAAGGCATGGGGCCCGAGCACTCCAGCGCGCGTATCGAGCGCTTCCTCACCCTGGCGGCCGAAGAGAACATTCAGATCGTCGAGCCCAGCACACCCGCGCAGTACTTCCACTGCCTGCGTCGCCAGGCATTGCGCAAGTGGCGCAAGCCCCTCGTCGGGTTCACGCCGAAGAGTCTGCTCAGGCATCCCGACGCCGTCAGCGCGTTGGACGATCTGGCCACCGGCCGCTTCCAACGGGTGATCCCAGATGATCTGCCGATGGGAGGTGGGCGCCGTGTGACCCGGGTCTTCCTGTGTAGTGGCAAGGTCTACTACGAGCTGATGAAGCGCAGGGAAGAGCTGGGGCGTGAGGACATCGCGATCGTGCGAATCGAGCAGTACTACCCCCTCGCAGATGAACATATGCGCAACGCCCTCGCGCCCTACGCGGACGGCACCCCCGTGATCTGGATTCAGAACGAGCCGGAGAACATGGGCGCGTGGCGTACGTTGCGTGCGCGCTTCGGAGAGAAGATCTTTGGTCGTTTGCCCTTCTCTGGGGTGTGCCGGCAGGAGTCGGCGAGCCCGGCCACTGGTTCGCCTGCGAGTCACAAGCTGGAGCAGCAGGAGCTGATGGAGCGGGCGTTCGGCGGGGCCTAGCCTTGTGTCTCGCTGACCCATCGCTGCGCCTTCAACGGCCCAGGTGCTCGCCGGGGCGCACAAGCAATTTGCCAAGCCGCTGCGTCGACCCGTGTTAGGGTCGGCGCTGCTTTTTTACAGCGCCCGCTTCCCGCGAAGCGTGTTAGCGCCGATCCATCCAAACCGTAGGAACAGGAGCAGGCTGATCCATGGCCGTTGAACTCAAAGTGCCCGAGGTGGGGGAGTCCATCACCGAGGTCCAAATCGGTGAGTGGTTGAAGAAGGTTGGTGAGGCCGTCAAGCGTGACGAGCCCGTCGTGATGATCGAGACGGATAAGGTCACGGTGGAGTTGCCGTCTCCGGTGGACGGCGTGCTCAGTGAGATCAAGCTATCCGCTGGAACCAACGCGACCGTGGGAGACGTCGTCGGCTTCGTGGAGGAGGGGGCGACTGCTTCCGCGCAGGCTCCCAGCGCTCCCGCACAGAGCGCTCCCGCACAGGCTCCCAGCGCTCCCACACAGAGCGCTCCCACACAGAGCGCTCCCACACAGAGCGCTCCCGCACAGAGCGCTCCAGCCGCCCCTGCGCCGAGCGCCGCGCCGGTACCCCAGGGAAATGCAGAGCCAAGGGTGATGCCAGCGGCCCAGCGTGAGCTTGCCATGCGTGGCATGGACGCCTCTCAGGTCACCGCGAGCGGCCCCGGCGGGCGCGTCCTCAAGGAAGATGTTCAGCAGGCGGCTGCTGCGCCCGCAGCTCCAGCGCCCGCGGCACCGAAGGCCGCCGCCCCTGCCGCCCGCCCTGCGCCACGGCCAAGCACCTCCGACCGGGAGGAAGAGGTCGTCCCCATGAGCCCGATGCGCAAGCGCATCGCGGAGCGCCTCGTCGAGTCTCAGCAAACGGCAGCCTTGCTCACCACGTTCAACGAGGTGGACATGAGCGAGGTGATGGCGATCCGAAAGCAGTATCAGCCGCAGTTCACCGAGAAGTACGGCATCAAGCTTGGCTTCATGTCGTTCTTCATCAAGGCGGCGTGTGACGCTCTGAAGCTGGTTCCGCAGGTAAACGCGCAGATCAGCGGGACGGACATCGTCTACCACAATTACATGGATGTCGGGGTCGCGGTGGGCGGTGGCAAAGGCCTGGTCGTGCCTGTGATCCGCAACGCCGAGCGCTTGAGCTTCGCCGAGGTCGAGCTGACGATTTCCGATTTCGGGGCTCGAGCCAAGAAGAACCAGCTGAAGCTGGACGAGCTTCAGGGCGGCACCTTCACCATTTCGAATGGAGGCGTCTACGGGTCATTGATGTCGACGCCGATCATCAACCCGCCGCAGAGCGGCATCCTGGGGCTGCACGGCATCCAGGAGCGCCCGGTCGCTCGCGACGGCCAAGTCGTGATCCGTCCGATGATGTACATCGCGCTCACCTACGATCACCGCATCATCGACGGGCGTGAAGCGGTGACCTTCTTGAAGCGCGTCAAAGAGTGCGTCGAGGAGCCCTCGCGCATGTTGATCGAGGTGTGATCGCATGGCCACGAACCACGACTTGATCGTTATCGGCGCTGGCCCGGGTGGCTACATCGCCGCGATTCGCGCGGCTCAGCTGGGCCTCGACGTCGCCTGCATCGAGGACGAACCGATGTTGGGGGGCACCTGCCTTCGCGTGGGTTGTATCCCGAGCAAGGCCTTGCTGGAAGCCAGCGAACTTTTCCACCAGGCAAAGCACACGTTCGGGAGCTTGGGCATCAACTTGCCTCAGGTGCAGCTGGATTTGGCCACCATGCTCAGCCGCAAGGACGCTGTCGTCAAAGGGCTGACGGGCGGCATCGCCGGGCTGTTCAAGAAGCACAAGATCACTCGCTACGAGGGCCACGGCCGCTTCCTGGGAGCGCAGAACGGCGTCACTCGGGTTGCCGTGCGCGGCGGCTCAGGTGACACCGAGCTCCAGGCGGGGAAGGTCATCATCGCCACGGGCAGCAAGGTTGCCCCGCTGCGCGGCGTGGAGTGGGACGGGGATCGCATCGGCGGGAGCACTGAGGCGCTCAGCTATCCGAGCGT
>JAUILJ010000988.1 GCA_030433055.1 Polyangia bacterium | reverse complement strand
TGAGGACCCCGGGCGCCAGCGCGAGGCCCGCCAGCTCGTGGCCCTGATGAGCGAGGCCACCGGCGAGCCGCCCGTGATGTGGGGCAACGCCATCGTAGGGTTTGGGTCCTACCACTACCGCTATGCCTCGGGCCGCGAAGGCCGGGCTTCGCTGAACCAGCCTGAAAATGGCTCGTTACCAGACTCTGAAGACCTAGAGCCGCTATTTGAGGCCATCCTGAAGTACATTCCGGCGCCAAAGTATGACGAGACTATGCCGCTGCAGGCTCACGTCACCAACCTGGATGCCTCGCCATTCCTGGGCCGTCTGGCTTTGCTCCGTATTTTCAACGGGGAACTTCGCAAGGGACAGCAGGTTGCCTGGGTGCGGATCGCTCTGAAAGACGCCGTCCTGGTACATCATCTTGGTCCAGGTATTGAGCACCAGCTCGAGCAGTTCGGTTGGCTTCACGCCCAGCTCGTCCATCTTCTGCTTGTCCGTGATGCGGAAGCCTTCGAAGAAGGTCGTCGCGATCACGCTGTCCGTCGTGTACTCGCCGAGCACCTCCGGAATCACCACGTCGCCCCCGCCCGCTGCGTTGTTGATCGTGGGTGAGAAGTTCTCGAAGTTGTCGTGGATGGTTCGCGTGTACGCCGCTTCCTGGCGGTAATCCAGCTCGGTCTCGAGCGCCATGCGCATCTCGCGGTAGATCACCTTCAGATCGACCTTGGGTACGAAGATGTTGAACAGCGGTACGGCGATGCCGAACAGCGTCATGTCCACCTCGAGCTTGGCTTCGATGTTGGGGTAGCGGATCTTCAGTGCGATCTTTCGACCATCCTTGGTCGTGGCGCGGTGCACCTGTCCGAAGCTCGCCGCGGCGATGCTCTTCTCCTCGATCTCGGCGAAGACCTCCTGGGGTGGTTTTCCGTATTCGCGGGTGAGGTGCTCTTCGATCCCGCTCCAGGGCGTGGGGTCCACTCGGTCCTGAAGCTGCGACAGCTCCTCGACCCAGACTCGAGGCACGATGTCCACCCGCGCGCTGATCAGCTGCCCAACCTTGATCATGCCGCCACGCATGCGCACCGCGAGTCGATAGAACGCTCGAGCGTTCTTGCGATGCACGTCGTTCCAGGTGTCCTTCTCGATCTCGTGTCCGAGCTTCTTCCAGCGGACCCACAGCCAGAGGTACGAGACGTAGATCGGCACGAGCGTCCAGGCGGAGATCGTGAAACGCACGATGGCGTAGCCAAATTTCCGTGCGGTATCCAGCTCGCTCGGACGCTCCTCGGGTGGGCAGAGGGCGGCCCGTTGGGCGCTTGGGGGCGTCGTGAGCGTTGCGGTGGTCTCTTGCATGGCACTGACTCTCCTGGGACCCGCGCCGCGCCACGACCACTCCCGAAGCTCGGGGAAATGGCGCTGATGCGTACGCTTCTCCAGCAGAGCCCAGTTACCACCGGGCGCTCGGGGCTCCAAGGGAGCGAGTAGCCTCGAGCGAGTCGGCGCAGGGCAGGAGCGGCGCGCTGGCTACCAGGGCAGTTCTTCGCCGTTCGCGTGCATGAAGCGGCCGGTGCTCTCCAGGGCTAGCTCGTCGATGCGAGCGATCAGGCCCTTGGCTGCGACGTCCGGGCCGATATCCCCATTGCCCGCGGTCATGTCGGTTTTCACGAAGCCGGGGTGCAGGATCACCACGGCCACGCCTTCGGCCCTCAGCTCCTGCGCCAGGCTCTTGCCCGCGGCGTTCGCAGCCGCCTTGCTCATGCGGTAGCCGTACATCCGTCCTGAGGTGTTGTCCGCGATGGACCCCATGCGACTCGACACCACGGCCACCTTGCTCCCCTGGTGCAACTTGGCCTGAAGCGCAGCGGTGACCCGCACGGGCGCGAGTGAATTGACCTCGAACTGCCGCCGGATCGACGCCGCGTCGATGTTCCCCAGGGAGTCGACTTCCAGCAGCCCAGCGTTGTTGATCAGCAGGTCGATGGGTTCGGCCCCCACGCGCTCGGGCAGCGCGTGCACGTCGGCGTCCTGAGTGACGTCGATCCCAGCCTCGACTCGCACGCCTTGGAGGCCATCCAGCTCAGGCGAGCTCTTGCGGCAGATCGCCACCACGCTGTCTCCACGAGCTGCCAGCTGGCGCGCCAGCTCCAGCCCAATGCCTCGGTTTGCTCCCGTGATCACGACGACGCCCATACTCGTTCCCTCTCGTGTTGGCCGCGGGGCGGGATGCGCCCCCCGGTTGAAACTGGTCCCCGTCACCTGCGACAGCAGGCCCGTGGCCGCAACCCCACGCCTTGGAATCGCAGTCATGCCCCGAGGGGCACCCGTTAGTCAGTCTAGATCCAGAGCGCCGCTCAGCACGTCCAGTGCTCTGCGCAGGCGCTCTTCGTCGCTGGCTGGCTCTGCGGCTCTGGGCGGCTCTGCGGCTTCTGCGACACTGGGCGGCTCTGCGACTCTGGCAGCGGGCCCCTGAGCGGCCGCGGGCGCCTGCTCCGGATCTGTGAGTGAGCTGGCGGCCTCTGCCTCCTCCGCAGCGCCATTGCGCTTGGAGGCTCTGGGCGCCTGGCGCTGAGCTTCCGCGGGGCGTGGGGCAGCGCGCTCTGTCGATAGTCCCGCGACGGGATCTGACGCTGGGGCCGGGGCGCTGGCCGGCGCGGACGAGAAGTGCCGCGGGGAAACGCTGGGGCTGGAGCTGGGGTCGAATGGGTTGGCGTCGCGAGGCGGACGCTTGGAAGGGCCCTGAGACGATCGCAGCGGAGCGCCCACCTTGGGGGTCGGCTTGCTAATCACCGAGCGCGCGAGCTCGGCAGGTTCAGGGGGCCACGCGGACAGACCCTTGTCGACCGCGTCGTC
>JAUILJ010000987.1 GCA_030433055.1 Polyangia bacterium | reverse complement strand
ATAGGCTCCCGACCCCATGCCCAAGGACATCTACGAGCTCGGTGAAATCCCTGAGCTGGGCCACGTGCCCGCTCGCATGTATGCCCAACTGATCCGCCCGGAGCGCTACGGCGAACCCAAGGACGCCTTCCAGATCGAGCAGATTTCCACACCGGAAATCGCGCCGAACGAGGTCCTGGTCTACGTCATGGCGGCGGGCGTGAACTACAACAACGTGTGGGCCGCTCTCGGTATCCCCGTGGATGTAGTCCGTGCGCGGCAGAAGGCCGGAGAGAAAGAGGACTTCCACATCGGTGGCTCCGACGCGAGCGGCATTGTGTGGGCGGTCGGCTCCGAGGTGAAGAACGTCAAGGTGGGGGACGAAGTGGTCGTCCACTGTGGAATTTGGGACCCGAAGGATCCCCATGTCGTCGCTGGCAAGGACCCGATGTTCGCACCTTCAGAGCGCATCTGGGGCTACGAGACCAACTGGGGGAGCTTCGCTCAGTTCACCAAGGTTCAGGATCACCAGTGTCTTCCGAAGCCTCCGCACCTGACCTGGGAGGCCGCTGCCGCTTACATGCTGGTGGGAGCGACCGCCTATCGCATGTTGCACGGCTGGGCCGGAAACGGGGTACAGCCCGACGACGCCGTGCTGATCTGGGGAGCGGCGGGCGGCCTGGGCTGCATGGCGATCCAGATCTGCAAAGCCGCTGGCGCCCGCGCAGTGGGTGTTGTCAGTTCCACTGACAAATTCGACTACTGCAAGGAGCTCGGTGCGGTCGGCATGCTGAACCGAAAAGACTTCGATCACTGGGGTATGCTCCCGCACTGGACCGACGACGCAGCCTACGGCCACTGGGTGCAAGGTGCGCGCAAGTTTGGCAAGGCGTTCTGGGAGGCCTTGGGTGAGCGGAAGAACCCGGCCATCGTCTTCGAGCACCCAGGCGAGGCGACCATCCCAACGTCGATCTTCGTGTGCGACACCGGTGGCATGGTCGTGATTTGTGCGGGCACAACGGGCTACAACGCCACCCTCGATCTTCGCTATCACTGGATGCGTCAGAAGCGGCTACAAGGCTCACACTTCGCGAACGATGAACAGGCCAAGGGCCTGAACGACCTGGTGATCGCCGGCAAGGTGGATCCCTGCCTGTCTCGGGTCTTCACGTTCCAGGAGACCGGCAGCTGTCACCAGCTCATGCGCGAGAACAAGCATCCGAGCGGAAACATGAGCATCCTGGTCAACGCCAAGAAGGAAGGCTTTAAGACGCTCTCCGAGAGCTGAAGCGCGCGGTTCCAAGCACGCGGTTCCAAGCACGCAGAAACGCCGGCAGAGCCTGGAGAGCTCGCCGGCGTTTTTGCGTTGGGTTTGCAGCGCGATCGCTCCTCGCTGGCCCTCCGCGCGGGGTCAGTGCTTGAGCGGATTCTTCTTGAACTTGAAGCCGACCTCTCCGTCCTCCACGTCGACGATCACGTGACCACCCTCCGCGAGCTCGCCAAAGAGGAGCTCGTCTCCGAGCTTGCCCTTGATTTCGTCCTGGAGCACCCGCGCTAGCGGGCGCGCTCCGTAGTCCCGGTCATAGCCCTTGTCTGCGAAATAGGCCTTCGCGGCGGGGGTCAGCTCCAGGGTGACGTTGCGCTCCGCCAGCTGGCCCTCGAGTTCGCCGATGAACTTGTCCACGATGTGCGCCATCACCTCGAAGCTCAGCGGATCGAACGCGATGCGCGCGTCGAGGCGATTGCGGAACTCCGGGCTGAACGTGTTCTTGAAGGCGATGTCTCCATCGCCACGGGTGTCGGCCTGTCCGAAGCCGAGCTTTCGCTTCGAGAGGTCTGCGGCACCCACGTTGCTGGTCATGATCAAGATCACGTTGCTGAAGTCCGACTGCTTGCCGTTGTTGTCGGTCAGCCGACCGTGGTCCATCACCTGGAGCAGCACGTTGAAGACATCGGGGTGCGCCTTCTCGATCTCGTCCAGCAAGAGCACGCAGTGAGGCGTCTTGGCAATTGCTTCCGTGAGGAGACCCCCGCGGTCGTAGCCAACGTAGCCCGGGGGCGCGCCGATGAGTCGACTCACCGTGTGCCGCTCCATGTACTCGCTCATGTCGAAGCGCACGAGCTCGATGCCCATGACGCGCGCGAGGGTCTTGGCTACCTCGGTCTTGCCAACGCCCGTGGGACCGGTGAACAGATACGAGCCGATGGGCTTCTCCGGGGGACGCAGGCCAGCGCGCGCGAGCTTGATCGCGGTCGCCACTTCCTTGATGGCGCGGTCCTGGCCGTACACCGACTTGCGCAGTTCGCCCTCGAGGTCCTTGAGCGCGCTGCGGTCATCGGACGACACTTGCCGCGGCGGGATCTGCGCCATTCGCGCGACGACTTGCTCGATGCGCGCGCTGTTCACGACTGCACCATCACCCTCCTCGAGCTTGGCGTCGGCTCCGGCTTCATCCATCAGGTCGATGGCCTTGTCGGGCAACTTGCGGTCGTGGAGATGTCGCTGCGCGAGCTTTCCACAGGCCTCGATCGCCTCCACCTCGTAGGTGACGCCGTGAAACTCTTCATAGCGAGACTGCAGGCCCTTGAGGATCTGTACGGTCTCCTCGAGGCTGGGCTCGAGCACTTCGATCTTCTGGAAACGGCGCGCCAGGGCGCGGTCTCGCTCCAGATGAGAGCGATACTCCTCGAAGGTCGTGGCGCCGATGCAGCGCAGCTTCCCGCTGGAGAGTGCCGGCTTGAGCAAATTGGAGGCGTCCAGCGTTCCGCCGCTGGTGGCGCCTGCACCGATAACCGTGTGCAGCTCGTCGACGAACAGAATTGCGTCCTTGATCGCACCGAGCTCCTTGAGCACGGCCTTGA
>JAUILJ010000067.1 GCA_030433055.1 Polyangia bacterium | reverse complement strand
GAGCGCCTCGAGCAGCGCGCGCCGGTAGAGGCCGGTTTGCTGCATGGCCGGGATCTCCAGGAAGCGTGCGCGCGCCAGCTCGTCCGGAGCGAGCAGCGCGTTCTGCCAGTCGACGTAGCGGCGCATGCCCTCCGAGCGGAAGCCAGCCAGACCGACGCGACTCACCACGCCGATCACCTTCCCTGAGTTGACGCTGAGCACGGGACTGCCGCTCTGTGAGTGAAACTCCACTGGGTGGTCGAGCTCGACGTCAACGTACCCTGGGTCCCATTCCGTGATGTGACCCTCGACCCGCGTGTGACCGGGGACCCCTTCACGCTTGTTCGGCAGCCAGACCCGTTCCCCTGGGGCAATGAACTGCCGAGGGTCGGCTTCGAGTGCGAGGTACCCGCTAGGCAGCTTCGGTATCGCCGACGCGACGATGTCCAGCGTCAGATCCTGGATCGAGCCGTCGGTGCCTTGCTCGGTGTAGCCCCACAGCGAGTACCTGGACTGGAGCAACGGTCGTCCTTGCATGCTCCAGAGGTTCAGCGCGTGAATCTCCTTGTCCAGGTAGTGTGCGGAGCTCAGCACCAGCACTTTGTTGCCCTCTTTCATGAAGAACCCGGTGCCGTTGAACGTCGGTTGGCCGTCGGTCCACACCGGCTGGGGCTGGACCAAGATCTCCGGGCCGCTGGCTCGCGCTGCAGCGGACGGGACCGGGCCGGAGGGTGCAGTGGGCGGCTTGCGGGAGCAGGCCAACGCGCAGCCACAGAATAGGATGGAGAGGAGCGTGCGTTGCATTGCGATCTCAGCTTAGCGAACCCCGCGTGAGTTGTCGGGGAATATGTGACCCGCGAGCCGAGCTTGACGCAGCCGTGCGGAAGCAATTCACGTGGGAGATTGCCGCCGCGCCCGCGGACCGCTCGGCTCTGGCTTCGACTTGTCAGTGGCGTGGCCAGCGTTCATGCTTGGGCCACATGAGCGAGCCAATGAATATGGAGACGGCCATTCGTACGCGCCTCACCGAGACGCTCGGGCCCATCTTCTTCAGCGACTTGAAGGCCCATCTGGTGCGTGATGCGGTGTTCGTCGTCGCGTCGGAGGTGAGTCTCATCGAGTGCGGGGTGTCAGTGGCGATGGACGACGTGGACCGCGTCCAAGCGCTCATCGAGCGGGGTCATCTGCGCAAACCCAGTCGTCAGGAGCGTGCGCGCTGGGCAGATACCTGCGACGCCGCCTGGGCCGCCATCGTCGTACAACCCTACGTGCTGGTGCAGCTTCAGCGCCCCATCGGTGACGTCTCCTAGGCCGGTCGCCGGTGAACTCGGACGCGAGTGTCTGGGCCAGATATTGCCTCGGGGGAATGGGGGGAGGACCGCTTTCGCCGCCCCCGAGCTGGTGACGGGAGCAGCCGTCTCCGCGGACGCTCGGGCCCCGCGTGCGCCCGGGCCTGGCTTCGAGCTGGTCCGCGAGCGCCCGATGGAGCCCTCGACGGGCGCGCGCAAGTCGTCGGGTCTGCGGGCTGAGCGTGGCGCGGGGGTCCGGACCGGTGTCGATTCTCGCTGCCTCTGAGCGCTGACCCGGGCGCCTCGGCCGTGCCGCTCAACTCATTGTAATTGCACAGAGTTTCGACTGCGACGTAGGCCTGGGCCTGGGCCTCCAAAGCGCGACCGCTCGAGCCACTGCGCCGGCTCCATGCTCCGGGAGATACGGGATTGGACTGTCGGCCCAAGATCGATTACGTCCCGGCGCCACGTTGCGGCCCTTTCCTGCCCTTCGGCGGATCCTGCACGTGAGTGAATCCAACGCGCGACCTGTGTCGGCGCGGTCCAAAGCAACCCACGCCAAAACAAACACGGTGTGCCCCACAGACTGAATCGCTCGCGCGCTCAGTCAGTCGAGTCTCCCCCCCCACAACAGCCCCTGAACCTGGCGCCTGGTCGGCGCGAAATCGAGAAGCCATGACGGACCTGAGTTTATACCGCAATATCGGGATCTTCGCCCACGTGGACGCGGGCAAGACCACGACCACCGAGCGCATCCTGAAGCTCACCGGCAAGATCCACAAGATCGGTGAGGTGCACGACGGTGCCGCCACGACTGACTTCATGGAGCAGGAGCAGGAGCGCGGCATCACGATTCAGTCCGCTGCGACGACGTGCTTCTGGAAGGGGCACCAGTTCAACATCATCGACACTCCCGGGCACGTGGACTTCACCATCGAGGTGTACCGCTCCCTCAAGGTGCTCGACGGTGGCGTGGGCGTGTTCTGCGGCTCTGGTGGCGTTGAGCCGCAGTCCGAGACCAACTGGCGCTACGCGAACGACTCCAAGGTCGCGCGCATCATCTACGTGAACAAGCTCGATCGCATGGGCGCCGACTTCTATCGCGTGGTGAAGCAGATCAAGGAAGTGCTCGCCGCTCGCCCCCTGGTCATGGTGCTGCCGATCGGCATCGAGTCCGACTTCAAGGGTGTCGTCGACCTGCTGGAGCGCAAAGCGTACATCTGGGACGACACGGGACTACCCGAGAACTTCAAGGTCGAAGACGTGCCGGCCGACATGGCGGACGACGTCGAGAAGTACCGCGCGGAACTAATCGAAACCGCCGTCGAGATGGACGACGACGTGATGGAGAAGTACCTGGGCGGAGATGAGCCCGACATCGACACCATCAAGCGTTGCATCCGCAAGGGCACCATCGAGCTGAAGTTCTTCCCCACCTTCTGCGGCTCCTCGTTCAAGAACAAGGGCGTGCAGCAGGTGTTGGACGCGGTCGTCGACTACCTGCCGAACCCCACCGAGGTCCCGCCGCAGCCCGAGGTCGACCTGGAGGGCAACGAGACCGGCGAGTACGCGATCGTCGATCCGGCGAAGCCGCTGCGCGCGCTGGCGTTCAAGATCATGGACGACCGCTTTGGCGCGCTGACCTTCACCCGCATCTACTCGGGCAAGATCAACAAGGGTGACACCGTGCTCAACACGGCGACCGGCAAGACCGAGCGCATTGGCCGCATGGTGGCCATGCACGCGAACGACCGCACGATGGTCGAGTCGGCTCAGGCTGGCGACATCATCGCGATCGTAGGTCTGAAGAACGTGCGCACCGGTCACACGCTGTGCGACGAGAAGAACCCCGCCACCCTGGAGCCCATGGTGTTCCCGGACCCGGTCATTTCGGTCGCCGTTACGCCGAAGGACAAGGCCAACAGCGAGAAGCTGAGCAACGCGCTCAGCAAGATGGTGGCCGAGGATCCGTCTTTCCACGTGGAAGTGGATCAGGAGTCTGGCGAGACCATCCTCAAGGGCATGGGCGAGCTGCACCTGGACATCAAGGTCGACATCCTCAAGCGTACTCACAAGGTCGAAGCGAGCGTCGGCGAGCCCCAGGTCGCCTACCGCGAGACGATCACGAAGGCCACGGACGACAGCTACACCCACAAGAAGCAAACCGGTGGTTCAGGTCAGTTCGCCAAGATCGACTACACCATCGAGCCTCTCGAGCAGGGTGAAGGCTTCGTCTTCGAGTCCAACGTGGTTGGTGGAAACGTCCCGAAGGAGTTCATCCCGTCGGTCGAGAAGGGCTTCAAGATGATGCTCGACAAGGGGCCGCAGTGTGGCTTCCCGGTGGTCGATATCAAGGTCACGCTACGGGACGGTGGCTTCCACGCTGTCGACTCCTCGCAGATGGCGTTCGAGACGGCGGCCCGCGCCGCCTACCGCCAGACCATGCCCAAGTGTGGCCCCGAGCTACTCGAGCCCATCATGAAGGTCGACGTGTACGTCCCGGACGCCAACGTCGGCGACGTGATCGGCGACCTGAACCGCCGTCGTGGCATGATCAAGAGCCAGGAGCCCGGTGCTACCAATGTGCACATCCGTGCGGAATGCCCGCTCTCGGAGATGTTCGGCTACATCGGTGACCTGCGTTCCATGACGGCTGGCCGCGGCCAGTTCGTGATGGAGTTCAGCCACTACTCGACCTGCCCGCGCCAGATCGTCGAGAAGGTCAAGGAGCAGGTCAAGGAGCGCGAAGCGCGCCTCGCCAAGAAGTGAGCCCTAGGGGCGAAGGCTCCCGGAGCGACTCCGGGGGCCTTTTTCATGTGTTGTGTCGAGCAGGCTTGCGGCGCCGAGCCTACTTCCACTGCAGGAGCACGCGGCTCTTCGCGAAGCGCCCGGTGATGCCGACGAGGCCCGGCTGCTCGGCCACCACCTCGAGCACGCGCAAGGCTTCCGCGCGACCCATGTCGTTGATGTCGCAGCCAACGACCTGACATGCTCGCTCGATGGTCTGCTGAGCGACATCTTCTCCGAGAGCGGGCGCGAGCAGTTCCACCAGCTTGGTGGGGGCGATACCGCCTTCGGGAACGTGTGACTTGGCGCTCATCGGATGTCAGCGAGGGAAGGCTAAGACGACGCTCGTCGTGTTGTGAAATCCGGACATGTCTCCGGCCGCGAGAGCGATCTCTCCGTAGGTCTCGAAGCCCGCGATGGGGGCGCCGCCAAGTTCCTGGGAGATCTGGCTCACGGCGTTGTGAAACGATTCCCCAAGGATCAGGTTCCTGCAGATGCAGTCGAACACCAACGCTCCAGCGACCTCGTCGGACAGGTTGTGTCGCGCGGCTGCGGCGGCACGGCGGGCGCTCGAGATCTGGTCTTCGGGGCGCCCTTGCATGACGTGGAGCTGAGCGCCCTGAGCGACCCCGCAAGCGAAGCTGAGGGAGCCGCCGTCCCCGCGAGAGAGCGGAGCGCGCACCTTGAACTGATCGCCGTTGGCCAGGCCGGCCTCGTATCGCAGCAGGAAGCCACCCAGCTGGTCCTCGTTCAGAGTGCGGGGATCCACGCCCCGGGTCTTGGCGTCGGCCTCCGTCGCCTCGGCCCAGACATCGAAAGCCGGCCGACCATCGAGCTCGTGGATCACGCTGCCTTCGGAACGGGTGACACGAAACGGGCCCGCGAGGGGTTGGTGGCCATGGGCGACACCCAAGCCGAGAGGGCGACGACTGCGGAGCCGGGCAATCACCACGGCGTTGGTCTGGCAGTGACCGGGCAGCCCCACTTCGCAAGCTCTCATCGCCAGGTCGTCGCCAGCGGCGCCGCCGGCCAGCGGAACGTCGGGCCCAAGCAGCCCAGCGGCGAGCAGGGTCGCTTCCTCACCCCGGCCAGTCAGCGGATCCAGCAACATGATCGCCGTCTCATTCGGATACTCCGCGACAGGGTGAGGCTCCCCCAGCGCCGCTCGCACGGCTCGTTCAGGATCCTCCGAGAGCCCGTCGCCCATACCGGTCTGCACCTGGAAGTCCCCGGCCAGAGCAAACAGCGAGATGGCTCCTTTCGCCTCGGCCTGCTCGGTGAACTCTCCCGCGGAGGAAGCGCCCAGGACCTTGGCCTTTGGAAAGCGCTCCGCCACGCCTTCCAGCACTCCCGACAGCGGGTGCGCTGGTGAGGCGAACACCAGAATCAGCAATGGCTCTCGCTCGGCAAGCCGCAGGGCGAGCGAATCGAGAGCGGTGTCTAGCTGGTCAGCCAGTGCGGTGGCGATGTGGGTCGACATGCAGTGATCTCCGGGACGGACGAGCGACTCGTGAGGATAAGTCTCGAGCGCAAAGGGTAATGGAGTCTCCAGCGCGCTTCAGTGGTGTTTCCTGCCAGCACACTCGGCGCAGGCTCGGTCCAGTCATTGGTTGGCGTCAGTGACGCGCATTCTTTAAGAACGTGAAGATCGCGCGCCTCGGGGACGCGACCGGGGCGCGCCTCCGCGTTTCAATTTCCGTGGTGGAAGTCTCCGCGAGCGGACTAGCGCTTACGCCACAAGATGAGGTCGTTGATGCCGTGGCGCTCCACCCGCAGGTCGACGAAGCCAGCCGGTATCACACCTCCGAACCCGTTGTAGGTGATGAGGCACGTGCCGCTGGGTGCAGCACGCAACAAGCCCTGGACCAGCCTCACGTCCTGACAGAAGCGGGCCTCGCTGAAGTCAATACTGTGATCGATCTGGCCCTCGATTCCCAGCAGATTCTCCCCGAACGGATTGTACAAGTAGTACGCATCTGCGGGGGGGAGGGCGACTTCGCCGAGCGCTGCGTGGATGAACGAGACTCTCGGGCAGACGCCGAACGATTCCGCGAGGGAACGGCTCAGCTTGACGAGCTCGACGCGTTGCTCCAGCCCAACGACGGAACATTCCGCACGCAGCCCGACGACGGTACAGAGCTTGCCCACACCGGAGCCGATGTCGAGCAAGGTCTGCGCCCGCTGTTCACCTAGCCAGTCGGCGACGCGGCAGGCAACGCTGACGGGGGTCCAGTAGCGCTTCGAGAGAGCCCGCGCACCGGTGCTGAGTAACTCGTCGAACGCTGCGTCGGTGGGCATCTCCCCAGCGCGCAGGCGCTCCGCGATGAGCTGAGCAGCAGGTACCACGTCGGGTATTGTGGCTAGAGTCGGCTGCTGTTTGAAATCAGAAGTGTCCCCGCGAATGGGGGCGCCGCTCGCTGTTCGGTGAGGCCGAGGCGAACGCCCTGCGGTTACTCCCCTCGCAGCCCGAGGGACTTCGCCTTCTTGTACAGATGAGAGCGCTCGAGGCCGAGCGCGCGGGCGGTGGCCGCCATTTGCCCCGAGTGGTGGGCGAGCGCCTCTTCCAGGATCGTTCGCTCCGCTTCCTCCACCAGGACACGAAACGGGATGTCAGGGCGATACAGACCCGCCGTCTTCGGTTGCGCCCCCATCCCCAGTGCGTGCTGCACGTCGGTCCCAGTGACCGTGTCGTCCGGGCTAAGAATGACCAGGCGCTCGATCAGGTTCTTGAGCTCGCGCACGTTGCCGGGGAATGAGTGCCTGCCCAAGCTCTCCACCGCTTCTGGCGAGAGGCGCACTCCTGGTCGATCGTTGTGCTTTGCTGCTGCCACGAGGAAACGATCGGCGAGCAGTGGGATGTCCTCGCGGCGCGCGCGCAGCGGGGGAAGCGCCAGGGGGACGACGTTCAGGCGGTCATACAGGTCCGGCCGGAACTGGCCTTCGTTGCAGGCCTCGACCAGGTTGCGGTTCGTGGCGGCGACTACCCGCACGTTGACCTTGAAGGTCTCGCTCCCCCCGACGCGCTCGATTTCGTGCTCCTGGAGCACACGCAAGAGCTTCGCCTGCATGTCCAGCGGCATGTCCCCGACCTCGTCCAGGAACAGTGTGCCGGCGCTCGCGCGCTCGAATTTCCCTCGCCTCAGCTTCGTCGCTCCGGTGAACGCGCCCGCTTCGTGGCCAAACAGCTCGCTCTCGATCAGGTCCTTCGGCACGGCGGCGCAGTTCAGCTTCTCCAGCGGCCCCGCGTTTCTCGGGGACGCGCGGTGGATGGCCCGCGCCACCAGCTCCTTGCCGGTGCCGCGCTCGCCTGTGATGAGGATGCTCGCCTGTGAGCGGGCTGCGCGCCCGATCTGTGCTCGTAGCTCCTCCATCGCCCGGCTCTCGCCGATCAGCTCGTCGAAGTAGCCTGCCTCCGCCTTGAGTTCTTTGGCCTCCGCCTCCGCGCGCAGCAGGCGCAGGGTGTTTTCGACGACCAGCAACAGGCGATCGGTGGAGAGCGGCTTCTCCAGGAAGTCGAGGGCGCCGAGCCGTGTGGCTTTGACGGCGGCGTCGATGGTGGCGTGACCGCTCATCATGATCGCGGCGGTGTCGTTGCCCTCGTTGCGCAGTCGCTCCAGGAGGTCGACGCCGTCACCGTCGGGCAGGGCAACGTCGAGGATCATCAGGTCGTAGCTCCCGCGGCTCAGGCGCTCCGCTGCCAACCCGACGCCGCCTGCGACGTCCACCGAGTAGCCCTCGAGGGTGAGCGCCTTCTTGAGCGTGCTCAGGATGGCGGCTTCGTCGTCCACCACCAGCAAATGGGCTCGAGACATGGCGACAGCCTACGCCAAGCCCCCGCAGCGCGCGACGCCACCGGGCAGAGAAGGCTCCCTCGCCACGGCGTTTGTGGCCACCTGGCCCGCTCCCTCCCGAGGATTTGCTTCGGCTCCCCCAGAACATCGGCACACTTCTCGTTGCCCGCTGTAGGCTCTGAGCCTCATGAGCGCGCCCCGGCCCATCGCCTCCGGCGTCCTCTCGAAGACGCCGCTCAGCAATCTCCTGGTCTACATCCTGGACCGGGAGCTCAGTGGCACCTTGGTGCTGGAGACCCAGGACGGCGCGAAGAGTGCGCTCACCTTCGTGCGTGGCGTCCCAGCCAAGGCGCGCACCTCGGATCCCGTGATCTTCCTTGGACGTCTCCTGATGGAGCAAGGGTTGATCGACGACAGCACGGAGGCCAGCACACTCTCTCGCGTGGTCTCCGAGAAGAAGCTGTTCGGGCAGCTGCTACTCGAGCAAGGGGTGCTGACGCGGGAGCAGTTGATCAAGGCGCTGCAAGAGCAGGTAACGCGCAAGGTGGAGTGGATGTGCGGGTCGCCTCCGACCACAGCTTACGGGTTCTATCAGGATACTGATTTTCTGCAGGGATATGGCGGCGAGCCGACACCAATTCGGCCTCTGGCGGCGCTGTGGCGCGGGGTGCGGCGCTTCGGCCCTGACGATCTCGTGGAGTCATCAATCGAGCGCCTCGGTGATCGGCCGCTGCGCTTCCACCCCGACGCGGCGGTGAAGAAGTTCGGTTTCAACGCCGCGGAGAGCTCCGTGATCGACGTGGTGCGGGCGAAGACGCAGCCGCTCGCCGCCCTGGAGCGGGCAGAGCTCGTCGACGCTCGCATCCTCAAGCGGCTCGTGTTCGTGTTGTTCATCACCCGTCACTTGGACCTCGGCGAAGGCACGGGTGATCCGATTGGTGGCGAGGCGGGGCCTGCTTCTTCACGGCGCCCCGAGCCGAGCCGTCCGCGGGGAGAGCCGAAGAGCGCGGGCCGCATCCCTGCCCACGCCTCGCCCGAACCGGCCGCCGTGGACACCAGCCCGGAGGCGGAGGAACTGGGGCGCGAAGTGGAGGAGCGCTTCGCGGTCGTGGATCAGCAGAACTACTACGAGATGCTCGGCGTGCCCGAATCCGCGAGCACCATGGAGATCCAGACGGCGTTCTTTCAGCTCGCCAAGCGCTTTCATCCGGACAAGGTCGCCTCTCAGCTACCTGCCCTCAGAGAGCAAGTGAACAAGGTGTTTTCACGTATCAGCGAGGCGCACCAGGTGCTGACCGACGACGAGCGCCGCACGGAGTACGAGCGGCTGATGCGGGAGGGCGGCGCGAGCGCGGACGAGCAGGAGAAGGTCCAGCAGGTGTTGCGCGCCGCACAGAGCTTCCAGAAGGCGGAGGTGCTGTTCAAGAAGCGGGACCTGGCCGGAGCCGCAGAGCTCGCCAAGAAGGCCTCCGAGGATGACCCGGAGCAGGCGGACTATCTGGCGTTCTACGCCTGGACCACCAGCCAGCTGCCCGCTCGCATGGAGCAGAACCGCTACGAGGACCTGATCCAGATCCTGGATCGCTGCGTGGCCCAGGAGCCGGACAACCCGCGCTGCCGCTGGTATCGCGGCCAGCTCCACAAGCGCGCCAACAACATCAAGCTCGCGATCCGCGATTTCCGCTGGGTGCTGGAGCGGAACCCCCGCCACGTCGACGCCCAGCGAGAAGTGCGGCTGTACGAGATGCGCCGGCACACGGGGCACTCCGTCAAGCCACCCGCCGCTGGTGCAAAAACAACAGATCCTCCCGGAAAGGGTCTCAACGCGGACATCGGGCAAATCTGGGGCAAGCTCTTCAAGCGCGACAAGGGCAAGTGAGCTTCAGGGGGTGAGGCGGCACCGCGCCGCATGTCGCTCAGTGGCAGCTACCTCGGCACGCCACGCAACACTTCGATGCTGCGCACCCTGGAGACTCCGCTGGCGCCGCTCAGCAAGCCGATGCGCACGCGTCTTCCACCCAGCTCGGGGAGCTCACAAGTTGCCTCGTCGTCTCCAGCGCTCAGGGTCAGCGAGGCCTCCTGGCGCACGACCCTCAGCTGCGCCGCGGCCGCGGCGCTGTCAGGCCACGGGCAGTCGCCAGCGCCGAGCACCCGCGCTGCGCCACACTGTGCACCCTCGCAGCCGTCGTTCACTGCTCGCAGCGCGACTCGCGGCGCCGGTCCCGCGCTGCGCCCGAGCTTGAGCTCGAACGCCGCGTAGCTCGTATCGCTAATCCACACGGAACCAAAGTCTCGCAAGCCAAGGCCCGTCGCAGTGAAGCTGATCGTCGCGTCTGCGTCGTCGAAGCTCGCGGGCGCCGTGGGCACCACCGTCGTCTCCAGCGTTGGCTGGGTGAGCAGCTGCGGCCCCACATCGCGAGCAAACGCTCCGCGCACGTCGCTGCGCACCCCGAACAGCCCGCCGGCTTCGCTCCACACGAACGCGCCGGCATCCACCGCGAGGGCTGCTTGCGGCGGGAGCGCGGACGGTGGGTTCGGACTGGGCACGAACCGGGCCTCCCAGGGGAGGAAGCGGTAGCCCACGCGCTCCCGTCCGCTGCCCGTCACGAGCCACGGCGAACCACGGCTCGCCGCGATGAGCACTGGATCCTCCAGGGTCACGGGCAGCGCAGGGAGCGGGAACACCCGCTCCCCCGCAAGCCATACGGCGCCTCGTGCTGGTTCACACGCCGCGTCGCTGGTGGCGCACGCGCCGATGCCGAGCACCGTCGAGCCGGGCATCGGCACGAAGCGTGCGAACTCCGATGCTCGCAGAGCGGTGCTGCCGAGGTGCTCGCTCGCGTCGGGGCTCAGCCACTCGACGCTCTGCACCGGTTGCTTGCTCGCGTCCACGCCGCCGCCCACGAACACGCGCCCATCCTCGAGCACGAATGCGATCGGGGAGGCGCGGCGCTGGACTAGCTGAGTCAGCCCAGCGATGCGGGCAGACAGCGTGCTCGGGGAGACCGCCTCGATGCTAGCCAGGGCGGGACTCTGCGGAGACCGACCGCCGATGAGCAGTGCTTCTCCGGTGATCAAGGCAACGGCCGCATGAGCCGCCCGCGCGGAGATCACGATCTCCTGATTCAGGTCGAAGCGACCGCTCTCGGCGTCATAGACGATCGCCGAAGCCAGGGGCGTTGCGAGGTCGAAGCGATCATCACCCCGCTCTCGGGGGTCGATGCCACCGCTCAACAGCATCCCCTCGCCAAAGGCGGTGAGCTTCGCGTCCGCTCGCGCGGGCAGGATCCCACCAGGGACTTCGCTGACTTCAGCCGTGTCCAGCTGGAGCAGCAGAGCGCGTGCGGCATCAGGGCTGGCTTCCTCGCCTCCAACCACCAGCACCTCGTTTCTCTGCGGATTTACTCCGACAGAGCTGGTCTGGAGCGGAAACCGACTGGCGTGGGCCAGCTCACAGGTCTCGTCGCTGGGCCACAGGCTCAGGTCCGCGCGCTCGGCCCGCACCGGGCCCACGCCTTGCCACTCCCCGGTACCGTCACGGGCCACCCCCTCCAGCGCGCGCGCGGCGAGCGGGAGGCGCAGCACTCGTTGCTTCGCGTCGAGTGGGAGGGACTCGGCGCTCGAGTTGTCCACCGCGAAATCGCCAAGTGCCCTCAGATCCAGCGCCGCGGCGGAGTCTGGGGCGCAGCGTTCGAAGGTGTGCACCGCGATCGGCTGGAGCCGGTCAGGTTCTGGATCGGGCCTGCATGCCAGCAGCCCGAGCGCACCCAACAGCCAGAAGTGAGGACGGGCTCGGTGACGGGGTTGACCTGGCATTTCGGAACTTCGCGCCCGCAAGGGCGCCAGCAATCGACGATTTCGCGTCGTGGAGGCTCGAACCACCACAACTTCAGCCAGCGAGCGCTGGCGGACTGACGGTAAACACCACGACTTCACCGCTTGGGCACAGGATACGTCGACGCAGGCAGTGCGCGCTGCCTAAACATTCAGCACACTTACTGTTACAAGCCGCTCGTCGGGCTGGCTTGAAGGCGTTTGAATGTTTCCCCAGATCTTCGGGAAATACGTGCTGGAGCGAGAGATCGCCTCCGGTGGGATGGCTCACGTGTACCTTGCCACGTTGCGCGGTGCCGTGGGCTTTCAGAAGCGCCTCGTCGTCAAGCAGATCCGACCCGAGCTTGCGTCGGATCCAGGCTTCGTCGCCCGCTTCGTGGAAGAGGCCAAGACCACGGTCGGCCTCAACCATCCGAACATCGTCCCGGTGTACGAGCTGGGCGTCGAGCAAGGCGTTTACTACATCGCCCTGGAGTTCTGTGAGGGCATCACGCTGGGGGACTTGCTTGCTGCGACGGGGCCGCTGGATCCGGCGGAGGGCGCGTACCTCGGAGTGGAGACCTGCCACGCTCTGGACTACGCGCACCGGCGGGCCAACGTGGTCCATCGCGATGTCACGCCTCGCAACGTGCTGATCGACGAAGAGGGCGCGGTGCGCTTGATCGACTTCGGGATCGCCGCCCCCGTCCGCAGCGACGGGGAGACCGTCGAGGCGTTTGGTTCCCCGGGGCACATGCCCCCGGAGCAGCTCAAGGGCGAGGTCGTGCCCGCCACCGACGTCTTCGCGGTGGGCGCGTTGCTCCTCGAGGCGTGGTCAGGGCGCCCGCCGTTTCGGCGCGCGACCGCCAAGGCGTCCCACGCCGCAGTCCTGAATGAACGCCCCGCGCTACCGTCGACCCTTGACGAACGCCTCGCCGAGCTGGACCACGTGATCGCTCTGGCGGTCGATCCCGATGCCAGCAAGCGGCCGGCAGACGCGGAGGCGCTGGCCAAGCCGCTGCGCGACTTCCTGAGGCGTTCCGATCGCAGGGAAGTCGAGCGCAGGCTGGGTCGCCGTGTGCGCCTCGCTCGGCGCAAAGCAGCAGGCTCGGTGGCCTCGATTCCGGACCTCGAGCGCCCGCAGGGTGAAGCCCGGCTGCCGACGTTGCCCGACGGAAGCACTCAGACCTTCGCCGCGCACCAGGAGATCGAGATCTGGACCCGGCGCCTCGAAGGGGTCGCCCCCGAGGACGGTGACGTCGACCAGCTCCTCGACGACGCGACCCCCCAGCCGACTCCCGTGACTCCCGTGGTCCGGCCCTCCACACCTGGGCCTCACGCGGAGACCGGGCCGGCCACTCGCCGCATCGATCCCCGAGCGGGCGATGAGCTCTCAGACTCCGAGGATGCTCGGCACGAACCCAGCGGTGAGCTGGACGGCGCGCTGCAGCGGGACGCCGCGGAACCCAAGTCGGGGTCAGGCTACCTCTGGATCCTGGGTGCCGTGCTCGCGCTGGGTGCAGTGGTCTTCGCCGTGACTTCCCTGCGCGGCGGCGCTGACGCTGGGCAGGTGCCAGCCGCTCGCGACGTGCCCACGAGTCAGGCTGCGGGCGGCACCAGGTCCATTGCCGTGGGGCAAGACGTTGCGGCTGGCGGCGCGTCCTCCGTACAGAGCCAGGGGGCTGCGAGCGCAGCGCCTTCTGCGGCAGCGTCGGCTCCAGCCAGCGCGGCTTCTGGGTCAGCCCGGCCGCTTGGAAGCGCGCCTCCCCCCCGAGCCCCCGCCACGAGTGCGTCTCCAGCTGCGAAAGCCGCACCGAGCGCCGAGGCTCGAGATGGAGTGCTGAACCTGACGTCGATACCTCCCTCGCGCGTATCCGTCGGAGGTCGCGCTCGGGGCATGACTCCGGTGATGAACCTCAAGCTCGCTCCGGGGGCGTATCTCGTGGTCTTTACCAACCCGACGCTGGGCGAGAGCGTGCCCGCCCAGGTGCAGCTGAAGGCTGGGCAGACACGGCACGTCCACGTCGACTTCACCGGGGCCACCCCGCGCGTCATCCAGTAGGTCGAGCGCTTCGTTAAGTGTCCCGCTGGACCGCGAGCGCCCCGTTCTGACGTAGGCCCTCGAACAGCGCGATGGACACGGAGTTGGCGAGGTTCAGCGAGCGCACTGCGCCGAGGGTTGGGATCCCAACCACCTCGCTCTGCCGCTCTGCCAGCAGCTCCTCGGGCAGCCCAACGGACTCCTTGCCGAAGACCAGGATGTCCCCCAGAGCCAGCTCCACCTCGAGGTAGCTCCGCTCGGCCTTGCCGCTGAACAACCAGGTCCTGGGGCTGCGATCCGGAGCGCTTTCGCGCACAAAAGCCTCCGCCTCGGCCAGCGTGTCGTGGGTGTGGACTTCCACCAGATGCCAGTAGTCCAGGCCCGCCCGACGCACTGCGTGCTCGTCGATGCGAAAGCCCAGCTTACCCACCAGGTGCAGAGGCGCGCACGTCGCCCCACACAGGCGGGCGATGTTGCCTGTGTTGGGAGGGATCTCTGGTTCTACCAGCACCACGTGGAAGGGCGCCTGAATCGGGCGCGCCCGCAGCCTTTCGGGGGTGTCCATCGGGGCTTCCTGTCTAGCGGCTTTGTCGTTTGGTTGCAGGGGATTCGATGGGTCGGCGGAGGATTCGGTCCCCGAGCTTGACGCCGCCTTCCGTCGGTCAGTAGCCTCCCCTCGGCGGAGGCCTGATTCTTGGGAAAGTCGTTGTTTCGCGCCATTCGTGCACGAAGTTCTGTTTGCGCGCCTAAACGGGCGCCCGAATCGCTTGTTGCCTCCCAGGGGGAGCGCGCCGGGGTCCATGGTCGGGGTGCGCGTCGCGCCCTCGGCTGGTGCCTTGGGATAGCCGCGCTGGCTGCGGTGCTTGCCACGCCTGACGAAGCTCGGGCGGAGCCCATGGATCCGGCCATCGAGCGCTTGGTGACCAACGGCAGCGCCTGTCGCACCGACGCGGGCGCGACGACGGGCACCGAGGCTTGCCGTGCGGATAATGTGGCGTTCAAGCGCCTGATGAACCAGTGGGGCTGGGTGATCGCACCTTCCGCCATGCACTCGGCGCGCACCACCGGCTTCGGTGGGTTCAATCTCGCCCTCGAGATGGGCATCCACGACATCGACGAGAGCAAGGACTACTGGAAAGAGGGCACCCAGGGCCCCCGGGATCCCTCGTCGGACAAAGCGTCGATCCGCAACTCGAGCCCAGACAGCACGCTGAACCTGTACTCGGTGAAGATCCGCAAGGGCTTTGGCTTCGGCCTGGAGCTCACCGGTCAGGTGGGGTTCATCCCGCAGACCAGCATCATTTCAGGCGGCGCCGACGTGCGCATGAGCTTGCTCGAAGGCTTCCGCACGGGAGTAGGCGGCATCCTGCCCGACTTCGCCGTGGGCGGTGGCGTCCGCACCATCACCGGTACGCCCCAGTTCCAGCTGACCGTCGCGTCCCTGGACATGCAGATCTCCAAGCCCCTGCCCATCGCGGACTCCCAGGTCATCACGCCGTGGGTCGGCTACCAGTACGTGTGGATCTTCGGCGACTCAGGCCTGATCGACACCACGCCGGCCACTGACCCCATCGGGTACTGCAACTACGCGGGGCCCAACATCCCCGGCAATCCGGATTTGGGCCGGCCGGACAAGACCGCGCCCGAGGGACACCTGTACGACGGGCAGCCGGTGTGTCGCGGAGGCGATCCCCTCGACTTCAACAACAACGTCGTCTTCGACAAGGCGCGGCTCAAGCGGCAGCGCCTGATCTTCGGGCTGAACTACCGCTACGAGATGGTCACGGTGG
>JAUILJ010000986.1 GCA_030433055.1 Polyangia bacterium | reverse complement strand
GGCGGCCATCGCCTCGACCAGGACCAGGCCGAAGCTCTCGCCGTGACCCGCAGGCGCGACCAGCAGATCGGCCGCCGCCACCAGCGCGCGCGCCGCCGCGTCGTCGGGGTCCGCCACCAGGTCCACCCCCTCGGGCAGCGGGGCGGGCGGCGTGCCGCGCCCCGCCAGCACAAGCCGCGCCCCGGGCAATCGTCCTGGCTTCGACCCTATTCGCTCCCACAGCGGCCCACCTCGGAATTCCGCGAGGCTTTGACCACACCACGAAGTGTACCCTGAAGTCCTCGGAAGGCTCAG
This sequence comes from Polyangia bacterium, assembly GCA_030433055.1. GTDB lineage: Bacteria > Myxococcota_A > Polyangia > Polyangiales > Polyangiaceae > JAHBVY01. The sequence continues at coordinate 2,554 of JAUILJ010000986.1, read as the reverse complement.
TTCGAGTCGCGAGGGAGCGCAGGTCACGCTAGGCTAGTGTGCCGTGTCCGACTTCGTGCCGTTCGATCTCAACGCACCTTGCGATCCGCAGCCCGTGCTCGACGCGACGCCGAAGCACCACAACATCCGTGGTCTGCAGTTCAACACGATCCAGCGCGCCATGAAGGAGAAGCCAAACCGCGTCGGCTTCAAACTGTACTCGATGCGTGAGTACAACGAGCTGTGTCTACGGGCGGCCAGGACACTGTACCCCCGGACAGGCGTGGGGGAGGCGCTGTGGCGCGTCGGAGGCTTCGCGGTCAAGGCGTTCAGCGAATCGCTCCCTGGAAAGACATTCATGACCCTCGCCGGGGGCCAGCTCCACGCCGCGGTACGCGCCATGCCCAAGGCCTACAGGCTGACCCAGGACTGCGGCTCGGTGGAAGTGCTCGAGATCAGCGAGCGCCGGCTCGCGGTGGGCCTGCGCCAAGTGTTTCACCCGATCCCGTTCCACGTGGGACTGCTGGAAGCGGCCTGCGCATTCTTCGGACAGTGTGGAGACGTATCCGTACGGCAACTTGATCTGGGCAGTCTGGATGTCCGATTCGATGACGTGCGGCCGCTCTGATCGCGAGCGAGCCGCGAGCTCCGGGCTAGTTCGGGGCCTGCGCGGGCCGGGCACAGCGAAAGCCAAGGCCGTACGCGTCCGTGGCGCTCGGGTTGATCGCCGAACGATGACCAACCTCGAGCGTGGAGGCGTTTCCGATCATGCCGTCACCGCGGACGTTGTGGCCGTTGTCCTGGTCGTCCCAGTGCACGCAGTCGTTGCAGGGCAGCTGATACTGGGAGAGCGCGATCGTATTTCCGAAGCCGTTCGGGTCGTCGAAGAGAGCGCTGTCCAGCGTCCATTCCACCAGGTTGGACGCCAGGTCAGCGTGACCCCAGCGGCCTCGGGCGGCATCGTTGAAGCCTCCGGGCGGCCGGATCGCGTTGGGCACCAAACAGGGGTCCGCGCTCGATCCGTCACACAGGAGCACGAAGTCGTTTCCTGCGCCATCATTTCCCCAGGGCAATCTTCGCTGTTCGGCCCCGCCCGTCGCCGTAAAGTCCCACTCGGCTTCGGTGGGCAGGCGACCACCGTCCCACATACAGAACCTCTGAGCCTCGTACCAGGTGACGCAGTTGACAGGCAATGCCATGTTGCCTTGCCACGCGGAGCCTCCTGTACAGAAGATCACGCCTTCCCAGCGTGTCGCAAACTCCGACACGTCGTTCGGGAGCGGCCACGCACTCTGCCACCCGGGATAGTCAGCGAACGCGCCAGCACCCGTGCCGGGTGCGTTCGGGGCGATCGCCTGCCCGCTGTCGAGGAACGCCTTGAAGCGCGCATGGGTGACCTCGTACACGTCGATGTACACCGGGCTCAGCGTAGCGACGTACGACGGATCCGCGGCGAAGCCTTGCTGAGACTGAGGCGAGTAGCTCCGGCGGAACATGCCGCCTGGCACACAGGTGGTGCTGCAGCAGTCGTCCATCCCGTCCTTGCCACACCCCAATACGGGCGCGCCGGCGCAGCTAGTTGGCGTTCTGGTGGTCGTGCCTGGCGCGCAGTCACCCGGATTGCCGGCGCTCCCCGCTGTCCCGGCACTGCCGCCCACGCCAGCGCTGCCGCCCGCTCCAGCGCTGCCGCCCGCTCCAGCGCTTCCGCCTTGCCCTGCGGATCCACCGCTACCCGATCCTGCTGAGCCATCCACCTTCTCGAAATCAGGCAACAGGCAGCCCCCCGAGGTGACCAGCAGCCCGCACAGCGCGGCGCCAGCGAGCGCCCATCCCAGGCTCGAGCGCCGCATCAAAACCGCCCTCCAACGCTCACGGCGCCTGGCCCGAGGCGCGCGTGCACTTCGGAGTCGTCGGACTGACTCAGGATCAACACGACGCCGCTAGCCACACCGACCAGGCCCACCGCGAAGCCAATCGTCGAGAGCGTCTTCATGCGGTCGTAGCTGTCCACGTCGTCGTGGAACTCCGGAGGGCACCGGGCGTCGGTGCAGCCGTCGTCCAGATCGCCCTTTTTCTGCAGGGCAATGAACGCTGTCACTCCGCCGAAGAGGATGCCTGCGCCTCCAATGCCCAGCGCCAGGTACGCGGGGAGCGACGAGTGCCCGGCGTCGTCGACCGGAGGCGATGGTCGTGGGCCAGCCTGCGGTCGAGCATCGGCCTCCGGCGCCGGAGGATCCTCGGGGTGCACCTGGGCAGCGTGAGGCGGCGGGTCGAAGCTCACGACCTCCGATTGCCCCTCGGCGAGCGTGACGTCCCTGACCTGGCTCCCCAGCTCGATGCGGTGCGCTCCAGGATCGATCGGGTGAGCAACCCCGACGAGCGCCGCAGGGAGTTCGCGCCCGTCGACGAGCAGCCTACCGCCGCCCAGCTCGCCTCCCCCCACCTTCACCGTGAGCTTCGGGATGCGCGGCAGCAGCGCTGCGCGCTCCTTGGCGGCCTCCGCCTGGGCCTTTTGCTGCACCTCGAGGCGTGCGGCGTCTAGCCCCTGCTCCGCCAGCTTGATACGCGTTGCCGC
>JAUILJ010000985.1 GCA_030433055.1 Polyangia bacterium | reverse complement strand
CTCCGGTCGCCGCTCCCGCTACCGATGACTGCAACGGCAAGTGCGCAGCCTTCGCGGGTACACGCTGCGTCAGCGGCTCGTGCATGCTGGCGCCGAACGAGGAGTGGGAGATCGCGCCGATCGCCGTGCGAGTCTACGAGGGCCGCTCGTGCGGCGGCCGCTGCAACACCAGCATCTGCCTGGCCAGCACCAACGGACAGGACAAGCACTGCACACCGAACTTCCCATTTCAGAAGGGCAGCAAGGGGGTGAGCGACACTCGCGGGCGCTACCGCCTGGGCGTCTTCCCGGGGAACTCAGGCGCCAAGATCGTCACCACCGAGCAGCTCTTGCGCGATGGCATCCAGGTGGAGTTCGTCGATGGCACGAGGCTGGTCGAGCGCTTTCCTCGAGTTGGGCGCTTCGATGGTATTTCCGCTGGCGCGCTGCTCTTCAAGGGTGGCCTGGTGCTGCGCCTTCAAGGCAACCTCTTCTACTCGATCACCGTCTCCATCAAGCACTATGTCATTGGGGACTGACGACAACCGCGCCGTGGGATGGCCTCGAGGGTGAAACGACGCGTCTCACCCCCGACCCACACGCTCAATAGCCGCGCGCTCAATAGCCGCGCGGAAACGCTCGGCAACGGCGCCCCGAAGCGTCGTCAGCGCTTGGGCTCGAAGCGGTAGATGTCACCGCGACTGTAGTCCGAGACGTAGAGTTCGCCTGCGGCGTCCTGCCCGAAGGTGCTGATCAAGTAGGGCCACTGCCCCAAGTCTTCGAGGGGCAACATGGGTTCGCCGGGATCCAGCTCCTGGGGGAGCTCGATGGCCCACACACGGCCATCGACGAAGTCTCCGAAGACGTACTTGTTCGCGAGGCTCGGCAGCTTGCTCCCGTGATACACGTAGCCGCCGGTGATGCTCTTACCGAGCTCGTGATTGTATTCGGCGATGGGATCCACCAGGCCCTCGGTGCTGCAGCCTTCTTCCGGTGAGAAGCAGTGGCGGCCCTCCCGAGTGTTCCAGCCCAGGTTGTCCCCCGAACGCACGTAGTCGACCTCTTCCCAGGTGCCCTGGCCCACGTCTGCGACCAGCAATCGCCCTTTCTGATCGAAGCTGAAGCGCCAAGGATTGCGCAGCCCATACGCCCAGATCTCTGGACGAGCGCCCTGCTTGCCGACGAACGGGTTGTCCTTCGGGATCGCGTACTCCTTGCCCTTGTCCTTGTCGTTGACGTCGATGCGCAACATGCTGCCGAGCAGCGTGCCCAGGTCCTGTCCGTTACCGTGAGGATCATTCTTGAAGCCCCCGTCGCCAGCACCGATGTACAAGAAGCCGTCCGGCCCAAACGCTAGCTGCCCGGCGTCGTGGTTCTCGTAGGGTTGCTCGAACTCGAGCACCACTCGGGTCTGTTTTGCGGGGCGCTTGCCCAGCTCGGCGGCGGGGAGGTGCCACTCGGAGACGACGGTCCGCATCTCGCCGCCCTTGGGGTTGTAGTTCAAGTAGAACAGCCCGTTCTCGGCGTACTTGGGGTGAAACGTCAGTCCCAACAGCCCAAGCTCAGAGTTGGTGCGCACATCCAGCTTGACCACCAGCGGCGCCTTCTCTGCGTCCACCGCTTCACCCGTCTCTGGCACCGCGACGTAGCGCGCTGTGCCGCCCTTCTCGAGGAAGATGGCGTGGTCTGGCTGACCAGGGACGAACTGGATGTCCGTCGGTTCCGTGAGGCCGGTCACCACGTGCACGAGTTGCACCCCCGACGCTTCCCGGCTCGCCGCGCCCGCCGAGTCGACGGTGGGAGGTTGGTAACCGGTGTCGAAGGCTCGAACCAGCGCACGACGAATCGTGCGCATGCCAAAGATCAGACCCAGCGCGACCACCCCGGCGATGCCGAGGACGATCCAGGTGCGGCGCTTCATGCCCTGGCATATCGCCCGTCTCGCCCGGAATGGCTACCCCGCTTCACCGCGCACAAAAAAAAAAAGCGGCGGCGCGCCACACCCGGGTAGCTCGCCGCCGCAAAGGACCTTGGAAGGAATGCCTCGACTCAGAAGCCGAACGTGCCCTTCACACCGAGGGTGAGCCACTGGTGCATGGCGGTCTTGTCGATGTCCCCTCCACCGTCCCCGGTGGTCTTGGAGTACTGGCCGAGTGAGAAGGACACGAACGGCCCGACGCCGATCCCGTCAGCTACCTCGAAGTCCGCACCACCGTTGAGCGACACGAACTCGAGCCCGCTGAAGCCGCCGTCGCCGCTGAGTCCGCCTCCTTCGACCTTCGTCGAGACGTCCTCGAAGCCGATCCCCAGGCCGAACCAGGGGTCCACACTTTCCCCACGGGAAAGGTGGTACTGCCCCTGGAGACCGTAGCGCAGCTGGTTCGCGCTGCAGTCAGCGCCGTTCGGGCACGCGTCGTCTTTGATGCTGAGGATGGCGTAGCCGAAATAGGCGCCGACCATGATCTCAGGAGTCACGAAGTAGCCTGCATCGATCTGCAAGGCGGGGAACGCACTCGAAAAGCGATCCGAGAGCTTAAACTCCTGGGTCTGGCCGGCCACCGTCAGGTCGTCTTGGGCCTTCCCCATCGGGATGCCATAGCCGGCACGCAGGCCGAGGCTGATGGGCTTCTCCTGAGCCATCGCAGTGGAGGAAAACAGACCAAGCAGTGTTGCGGCGCCTGCGGCGCCTACGAGCAGCTTCTTCATACGTCGCTCCTTTGGGTTCCGCGGGGGACGCGGGACCACTTCCGAATATTCAATCAATCGTTCGAGGGCCTGGGCTCGGCAGCTGATCGAGTTGGATGGCTGCACGGGTCCAGGACAAGCAGCTCTGCGTTCGTTGCCGATGTGTCTCCACATACTGCGACCCTGGG
>JAUILJ010000984.1 GCA_030433055.1 Polyangia bacterium | reverse complement strand
TGCAGCTTGCCCTGCTTCTCCAGCAGCGCGTTCATCTCGTCGTCGCTCATCGGCTCACCGAGCTTCATCGAGATGGCTTCGAAGTCATCGAGCAGCGCGCGAGTCTCACTGACCGCTTCGTCCACCGCCTGCTTTACGGTCGTCGCTTCCCCAAGGTCCGGCTCTTGGGCGAAGTACCCGATCTTGGTGCCGGGGTACGGCTTGGCTTCTCCAAGGAAGTCCTGGTCCACGCCAGCCATGATCTTCAGCAGCGAGCTCTTACCCGAGCCGTTGATACCCAGGACCCCGATCTTGGCGCCGGGGTAGAAAGCGAGGGTGATGTCCTCGAGCACCTTCTTGTCCGGGGGATGGACGCGGGTGACACCTTGCATCGTGAAAATGAACTCGGGCATGGGGGCGTTCTCTCCCGACCCTGAACGTCTGTAAACCGCGATTGTGGCCGCGGCCCTGGGCTAGATCTGAGCACCTGAGCAGGGCCGACCTTCGAGGGCAAAAGCAGCACCCAGAAGCACCGAGAGGTGCCGTGCTCGCTTGACGGCTGGGGGTGCCACCACTAAACCTTCAAGAGATTTTGAAACTATCGACGCTCTCGAAAGCAGCTTCAAAACAGCCGCAGCGTCGTCTCGCGGCGCTCCCAGCGCGCCGAAATCACCTCCGTCACTCAAACCCCGCAACCCCATGATCGTGTCCCTGGAGATCGGTACCGACGCCTCCCGCGTGCAGCGGGAGTTGGTCGCGCTCGGGCTTTGGGTGAGGCGGCTGGACGGCAGTGAGCGCGTCAGCTTCCTGATCGAACCCAGCTCGCGTCAGGTCGCGCGCCAGGAGTTGCTGAAGATCCCCGGCGTCAGTGATGTGGCCGAGCCTCGATCTCCCCACCCCCTGCTGGATGCTCAGCCCCGACATCCGACGCTCTGCGGGGTGGAGCTGGGGCGCGATCCATTGCTCATCGCCGGACCGTGTGCCGTGGAGTCACCTGCTCAGATCGAAGCGATTGCCGCACGGATTTCTGGTGTCGGGGCACGGTTGATCCGCGGAGGCGCGTTCAAGCCGCGGACGTCACCCTACTCCTTTCAGGGACAGGGTGAGCAGGCTCTGGACTGGCTCTCCAGCGCCGCACGCAAACACGGCCTGGGCGTCGTGACGGAGGTCATGGCGGCAGATCAGGCCGCGTTGGTCGCCGAGCACGCCGACCTGGTGCAGATCGGCTGTCGCAACATGCAGAACTACAGCCTGCTCGCCACGGCAGCTGCATCGAGAAAGCCGATGCTGTTGAAGCGAGGAATGAGCGCCACCGTGGAAGAATGGCTGCTCGCGGCGGAGTACTGTTTACTGCACGGCGCACCGTTCGTCGTCTTCTGCGAGCGTGGTATCCGGGGCTTCGATACGAGCACTCGCAACCTGCTCGATCTGGGTGCCGTCGCTCTGCTCAGCCACGTCCACGGCCTGCCAGTGCTCGTTGACCCGAGTCACGCATGTGGCAGGCGCGATCTGATCCCTGCGCTGTCGAAGGCTGCGATGGCCGTCGGCGCCGCAGGCCTCCTGCTGGAGACCCACGACGCTCCCGGTGAAGCCTTGAGTGACGGCTCCCAAGCGCTGTGGCCAGAGGAGCTGGCGGGCATCGCGGGTGACCTAGGGTTTCGGAAGCCGGCCGGCGTGGAGCGACAACCGACCCAGGCGACACTCCTGGAGGCTCGAACATGAATCAAGTCGAGACCAAGGCCGACATCGGCAGCGAAGAACCCCGCGGGGGCTCCGGCGAGATGTTCGATCGCATCGCGCGGCGCTATGACCTGCTCAATCGCATCATTTCACTCGGCATTGACCAAGGCTGGCGAAAGAAGACGGTGCGCTCCCTGAGACTCAAGGGGGACACTCAGGTCCTGGATCTCGCGACGGGAACCGGCGACCTGGCCATCTTGGTGGCGGAGACTCACCCCACGGTCGAGGTGGTCGGCTTGGATCCCTCAGCCGGCATGCTCGAGGTCGGGCGCCAGAAGGTGCATGACCACGACCTCACGGGTCGTATCCGCATGGTACAGGGGCGCGCTGAGGAGCTGCATTTCGACGACGATCAGTTCGACGGCGTCTGCATGGCGTTCGGAATTCGCAACGCGGAAGATCGGGCGCAGGCGTTGAGGGAGATGGCGCGGGTAACCCGCCCCGGTGGCCGCATTGCAATCTTGGAACTGTCCGAGCCGAGGGGTGTGATCGGCCCGCTGGCTCGCTTCCACGTCCACCACGTCGTGCCACGCCTCGGCGCATGGCTCTCTGGCGCCAAAGAGTATCGCTACCTGGAGCGCTCCATCGCTGCGTTCCCCCCCGCGGAAGAGTTCGCGGAGCTCATGCGTGACAACGATCTCGATGTCCTCGAGGTGCTGCCCCTCACCTTTGGTGTCTGCCACCTGTACGTGGCGACCCCCAAAACCCAGGAGGCCACCTGACGTGACCTCGCCCGGTCCGGGTCTGAGCCCTGCGGCGCCAAACGAAGGAACCGACCATCGAGGTTCCTTCACTCAGCGCATTGGCACCGCGCTCGAGCGGGGTCAGGGCGCGTGTCTGGTCAGTGTCAGTGTCCCAGCGCCTCGAATCCCTGCGGATGCGCTGCTGGCCCAACGCGGCGACGCGCCGAGCTTTCTCTGGGCTCCACCAGGCGCCGCGCAGTTCTCCGGCTTCGGAGTCGCCCAAGAGATCAGCAGCTCTGGCACGCGGCGCTTCCAAGCTTGCGCCGAACAGGGGGCAGCCGTCCTTCAAGAAGCGCGCGAGGTGCTCGCCCCCGAGGCGCCCAGCACACGGCTCTTCGGTGGCTTCGCGTTTCAGTGTGCCAGCTCGCAGGCGGGCCTGAGCGAACCCTGGAAGA
>JAUILJ010000066.1 GCA_030433055.1 Polyangia bacterium | reverse complement strand
GCTCAGAGGTTCAGGTGCTTGGCGATGATCTCGTTCATGATCTCACTGGTGCCGCCGCCGATGGGAATCAGCCGGGCGTCGCGCGCTAGGCGCTCGACCCGCGTCTCGCGCATGTAGCCCATGCCGCCGAAGATCTGCACGGCCTCGTAGCAGACCTCCTGCGCGACCTGGCTCGCGAAGTTCTTGGCCATGCTGACCTCGCCGACGAGATATTCCCCCGCGGCAACGCGCTTCGCGACGTCCCAGTTGAAGGTCTTCGCCGCTTGCACCTGGGTCGCCATGTGGGCCAACTTGTGGCGCGTGACCTGGAAGCCGACTAGGGGCTTGCCAAAGGCTTGGCGCTCCTTGGCGTAAGCGATGGCGTCCTTCAGGGCGATCTCTGCCGTGGCGTGACCGTAAAACGCCAGCGACAGCCGCTCGTTCTGGAAGTTCTGCATGATGGCGAGGAAGCCGGAGCCTTCGTCGCCGATACGATTCGCGATGGGCACGCGCACCTCGTCGAAGGCGAGCTCCGCCGTGTCGCTCGCCCACCAGCCCGTCTTGTTCAGCGCCCGGCTGACGCTGAACCCAGGTGTTCCCCGCTCCACGACGAAGAACGTGAGCCCGCCGTGGGGGTCCGGCCCGGTGCGCGTTAGCACGGTCACTAGATCCGCACGGACACCGCTGGTGATGAAGAGCTTGGAGCCGCTGATCACGTAGTGGTCCCCGTCGCGCACCGCTTTGGTGCGGATCCCGGCGACGTCGCTGCCCGTGCCCGGCTCCGTGATACCCAGCGCCGCGATCTTTTCACCGCGCAGCACCGGGGGCAAGAAGCGCTGCTTTTGTTCCTCGGTTCCCAGGTTGAAGATCGGGGGGAGAGCGATCCCCAGTGAACCAATGCTCGCAAGCAGTCCGCTCGAGCCGCCTTCCAGCAGCGTCTCGACGCTGATCAAGCCGTGGAGCAGATCTCCACCGCCTCCCCCGTATTCCTCGGGGAAACTCACCCCCAAGATCCCGGCCTCAGCAGCCTCTTGGTAGAGTTCCCGCGGAAACGTCCCCGCTTCCTCCCACGCCACGACATGAGGTGCTATGCGTTCACGCGCGAAGCGCAGGCAAGTCTCAGCGAACAACTTGTGGGATTCGTCCAAGGCCATCCGCGAGGCTTAGCAGGTCGCTAGCCGCGGGGAAATCAGCCGGGATTCCTCGTGCAAGTGCCGCTGGTTGCGCGTTCCAACCTCTGGCCGCTCGCGGCGCTCGGCTGGAGCCGCGCGGCTGGCGGTACAGCTCCCCACGCTGTCGACCTCACGGCGCTGTCGACCTCACGGCGCTGTCGACCTGCCAGGTGCTAGTGGCACTTGGAGTAGTTGACGTTCGCAATCACCGTGAAGCCGCTACCCGTACAGTTGGCGGAAACGGTGCCCTCGATGTTCGACACGTTGTTGATCTTCGTGTTCGTCTTGTTAACCGTCAGGCTGCCGCAGTCTTCACCCACCAGCGTGCCGATGCCTTGGCCCTTGGTGAAGTGAAACAGGCGAAACCCACCTTGGGGGTTGCCCACGAAGCGCACCTGGTCACCGGCGCTGTTGAGAAACGCGACGCCGGAGAAGGGGGGCGTGTTGGCCTCACCCGAACGACACTGTGCGATGTCGAAGGCTGCTCCGTTGACGGTAATGCTGCCCGAGCTCTCGCTCTTACAGGCCAGAAGTGCCGCCCCCAAAACGCAAACGCTGGCTACGATTGTGCGCATGTTAGAGGACTTATCACGCGCTTTTCCAAGCTGGAAGGTTTGTGTCGTGCACAGCTGAACGAACCGGGGACCGGGCGATTGGGACGGGATTTTTCCGCGGCGCAGTTTCATATGCGCCTGGTGGCGTCGAGGTCCCGCGCCTGGGGCTCTGGCGCTGGTCGAGCGCGGGCTCTGCGGGTCTGCCTGGCGGAAATCCAACCTCGCGCCGCGCTGGAACCGAGGACCAGTACAGCGCCGCCGAGCGACCAGGCGCCGGGGATCTCTCCTTGGAGCCAGAAGGCCCACAGCGGACTCAAGCTCGGTTCCAGCAGAATGAGCAGGGACGCCTCGAGTGCGGGGACGTGTCGAAACCCCAACGTCAGGCAGACGTAGGCCAGACCGATCTGGACCGCGCCGAGGTACGCGACCGCAAGCCAGTCGGTGAGATGCGTTTCCGCGAGGGGAAGCGACGCGCCTGGGCTGAGCGTGAGTGGTCCTAGCGCGCCCAGCGCCAGCGGCAAGCACACGAGGCCCGCGATGAGGTTGCCTGAGACCACGGCCGTGAGCCCCTCGATCCCGCGGCTCGCCAGGCCACGCAAGCCCATGAGGGTGCCCGCCCAACACACGCCGCTGATGGTGGCCAAGACGTTGCCCAGCACCGGGTTGGGGGCGCTGGGCTGGGGTCTTCTCTCCAGGAAGAACATCCCGAGGCCCAAGGCGATGGTCCCGATGAAGACCAAGTCGCTGCGGCGCACAGGCTCTTTCAGCAACAGCGGTGAGGCGACCAGCACATACAGTGGTGCGGTGGATTGCAGGAAAATGGAGTTGGCCGCGGTCGTCAGCTTGTTGGCAAGGACGAACAGCACCATGCAGGCGGCGTACACGACACCCACCAGGAAGCTCGCTGGGCGGTAGCCGCGCCTCGCGTGAGGCAACAGCGCGAAGAGTGCCACCGCGGCGACCAGCGACCGAAAGCTCGCTACCTGCAGCCCCGACAGCTCAGTGAGCTTGATCGCTGCGCCACCCGTCGAGAACAGGAGGGCCGCCGCCAGGATGCAGAGTCGCGCTGTGCCGGGACCAATGCGGCCAGAGCCGGGCGGTTCAGGGCGGGGCGGGGAGTCGGGGAGTGCGCGAGCTGCGCTGGTCACCGCTCGCGTATATCACGCCATGGCGCTGCGCGCGTCGAGGCTGAGCCGGGGCACCCACCCGCGCGAATCGAGTGCTCGGAGTCCTCAGCTGCGACCCCGCTTGGCGCGCCGACCACTGGCGGCCGACTTGGCCGACGTGGGTTTTGCTGGCCCGCTCTCCCCAGGCGCCTGTCGCAGGCTCTCGGCGAGGCGGTCCTCCAGCTCTTTCCTTGTGGATCTACGCTCCTCGAGCACGGCCTCGATGCGGCGGTTGGCTTCGAAGTCATCGGCCAAGACGTCGGCGGCGGCAAAACCGATGCGTTCTATCTCGGAGCCAAGGCGCTCCTGAAGACGTTTCCGTACGGCTTCTCGAAGCAGGTCGATGACTACGTCCTTTGCCAGCCCCGAAGCGGCGCCCAGCAAAACGCGGGTGGGCTCGAGGTCCAGGAACTCCGTGTCCTGCGGCCCCCGCGCCGCTCGCGCACCGTCGCGGTGGTGATCGTCATGATGGTGGTGGTCGGCACCGTGGTGGTGCCCCCCGTGATGGTGATGGTCGTCGTGGTGATGTCGGCTCATATCGTCCTCGCTTCAGAGGTTACCTTAGCAGCCCGCGGAAAAGCTCCGCTTTCCAGGAGCCTACGTGCTGATCCACGGGCGCATCGGTTAGGCTCCCCGGGATGGACCGAGACGCCGAACTGAGGGTGCTCACGTTGAACATTTGGAACAAGTCGGGCCCATGGGCTGCGCGTGCGGAGTCGATACGCCGTGGGCTCGAGCAGCTCGAGCCGGATCTCGTGGGACTGCAAGAGGTGCTTCAGCTCGAAGGGCGCTCCGGCGATCCCGAGGGAGACCAGCTCGCAGAGCTGAACCAGCGGCTGGGCTTTCATGCAGCATACGCCAAGGCGACGGAGTTCGGCGGCGGCCTGCAGTTCGGCAATGCGTTGCTCAGCCGTTTTCCAATCCTGGAGCACACGCGCATCGCGCTACCCGAGTGCGACAGCGGCGAGCAGCGCAGCGTGCTCTACGCCTTGGTGGATCATCCGCAGGGGGCTCTGCCCGTGTTCGTGACCCACTTCAACTGGAAGCTGCACCACGGCGCGGTTCGGCAGAAGCAGATACAGAGCCTGGTCGATCAGGTGTTTCGTTTGGCCCCGCTGGATGAGCGCAAGCTGCCGCCGATCGTGATGGGAGATTTCAACGCAGAGCCTGACTCGGACGAGATGCGCTTCATGCGTGGGCTCACCTCGCTCGAAGGGCGAACGGTGTATTTCACGGACGCCTGGGTGTTCGCGGGGCGTGATCGCGCTAGCCCCGCGGGGTCTCAAGGCTACACGTTCGATTCCAGGAATCCGTACGCGGCGCTGGCGCACGAGCCTCCGCGCCGCATCGACTACATCTACGTCAGAGGTCCGGATCATAGGTTCCGGGGGGAACCAATCGAGACGCGCGTCGTGTTCGACGCGCCTGACGCCAGCGACCCTGCGGTGTGGCCCACGGATCACTTTGGAGTGTTCACTCGGCTTCGCGTGGCTCCGACCGACAGCTGATGCGGCGAGCGTGGCGAACGGGCCCTGGGCGTGTCGTTGCTGTGAAGTCGCAGCTAGGCGAACGGCTCAGCGCCCCATGGACGGCCGTCGAGTGCTTGTGTTGAAGCTAGCCGAGGCGCCTCGGGCTGGCCGATATTGGCTCGCGGTGTTTTTTGCTCTTGGTCGGTGCGCGGCGCCATGCTCCCATTGCGGGCATGAAGCGCCTGTTGTTGGGGTTGGCCGTGTGCACTTTGCTTGCGGCTTGTGACAAGGACAAACCGGCTGCTCCGGCCGCGAGTGCGGAACCGGGTAAGCCTGCTGCGGCGGCGCCCGCCGCGTCCGCCTCGGCCAAGGCTGCGGACGACGAAGGCGGCTGGTAGCCAGCCCTGAGCGCGCGTCAGCGCTCGATGACGGACGGGATACACCTCACACCGCGTCGCCGCGGGCCCGTGGCTCAGGGGGTGGAGCGGCGCGCTTCGGCGGCGAAGTCTTCGGCCTTCTGCCACACGCGCAGGACATTGCTGGAGCACAGCTTCTCGATGTCCTCGTCGCTCCAGCCTCGCTCGATCAGCACCTTGAGCAAGTTGGGGTAGGCCGAGGCGTCCTCCAGCCCGATGGGCAGCGTGTCGCCAACCCCATCGAAGTCGGACCCAATGCCCACGTGGTCGATTCCCGCTAGCTTGACCACGTGTTCCACGTGATCAGCCACCTGCTCGACCGTGGCTCGCTTGATGGGGTGAGTCTTCCAGAAGTCTTCGGCAAAGGCCGAGTATGCAGGCGTACCGTGGACGAGGTGCTTGGCCTTGGCCTGGCCGCCCAGGACGTTCCACAGCTTGCTGCTCTGCTTGCGGGCTTCGTCGTCGATGAAGCCTGAGCCAAAGTTGATCTGGATCACGCCGCCTGCCTTGGCCAGCGCCTGGATCATCTCGTCCGACATGTTCCGCGGCCAGTCGGGGGTGAAGTGACGGCAGCTCGAGTGGCTTGCGATGACGGGAACCTTGCTCAGCGCGATCACTTGCCAGAAGGCGTCGTCTGAAATGTGTGAGACGTCGATCATGATCCCGACGCGGTTCATCTCCTTCACCACCTGCTTGCCAAAGGCGCTGAGGCCTTTGTGGGTGTGACGGTCGTCGTATGAGGAGTCCGAGATGTGATTGTCTTTGGAGTGCGCGAGCGTGATGTAGCGGATGCCACGTTGCTGGAAGTGCTCGACGTTGGGTAGCTTGCCCTCGATGGGTGAGCCGTTCTCCATTCCCATGGCCAGGGAGATTTTTCCCGCCTGGAAATTCGCGCGCACCTCGGCGGGGGACTTTGCCAGCGCGAACTTCTCGCTGTGCTTGCGGGCGATGCTCTCGACTAGATCGATCAGCTCTTCGGCGTGCTTGTACGCCCCGTTGTGCTCGTAGCGAGCCGCGACGTAGATGCTCATGAACGGGGCGTCGAGCCCGCCGGCACGGGCACGCGGGTAGTCGAAGTTGCCCTCGTCTGTCTTTTGCGAGATGTCAGCGACCGGCTTTCCCTCGTCCTGCTGAGTGAACAGACGGTGGGGTACGTCGACGTGGCCGTCCAGGATGATGAAGCGCTTCGCCAGCTGCTCGGCGTGTTCTTCCGGGGTCGGCGGCGGCGCAGGGGATTCAGAGACGCTGGCGCTTGCGGGGGGAGGCATGGGCGTGGCGCTGGAAGGCGGGGGAGTAGGGTTTGCCGTCTGACTGGGCTGTCGCTCACACCCCGCCAGGGGCAAGACGAGGAGGGAGAGGCTGAGGCAACCTGAGAGAATGCCTCTCGAGGGACGCGACAGGCGTCGAACGGTCTGCATGCCCGGGACGCTCGCACGGACCGTACGGCCAGGCAAATCACCAGCAACCCCTAGCGGTTGAAACAGTTTGAAGCAGGAAACGCGCGCTAACTGAAACGCTCGCGTCGCGCGTACGTCTTGCGAAGTAGCCCATGAGGTTCGATGTCTCACTCGTCGTGGGGTTGAGCGCTCACCGGGAAGACCGACACATACCTACACTTCGGGGGCTGAGCGGTGGGTGCGACGCCCGTGCACCGGAACCCGAACACCGGGGTTAAACCTGGCAAATCTCACCTGCAGACGATCTTGGCATCCGTCTGAACCGTATCCATGAAATCGTATGTCGAACGATCGGTCATCTCAGCTCACCGTATGGGAAGACGAGCGGAGTGACGAACCCACTGGGTCCGGGGCTCGGAGGGTTGGGGCAACTATGAGCACCGAAATGCCAGTCAAGGTTGGGGACGTCATCGCGGACAAGTACCGTGTGGACCGTGTGCTCGGCATTGGAGGCATGGGCATGGTGGTCGCCGCGACTCATCGAGTCCTCGACCAGCAAGTGGCGATCAAGTTCTTGCTCCCCGAGTTGGCTCAACACCCCGAGGCCGGCGCGCGTTTCCAGAGGGAAGCGAAAGCGGCAGTGCGCATCCAGAGCCAGCACGTGTGTCGAGTGCTGGACGTCGGCGTGGCTGCGGACGGTTCGCCGTTCATGGTGATGGAGTACCTCGAGGGCAAAGACCTAGCCGATGAGCTCGAGCAATCTGGGCGCCTGAGCGTGGAGCGAGCGGTCGAGTACGTGTTGCAAGCTTGTGAGGCCTTGGCGGAGGCTCACGCCGCGGGCATCGTCCACCGCGATCTCAAACCAGCCAATCTGTTCCTGGCCGAGCGTGCCGACGGGTCGCGCATCATCAAGGTCCTCGATTTCGGGATCTCGAAGCTGACGGATCAAGACGTGCGGCTCACCAAGACCTCCTCCGTGATGGGGTCGCCACAGTACATGGCGCCCGAGCAGATGGTGTCCTCCAAGCAGGTGGACCAGCGCACGGACATTTGGGCACTCGGCGCGATTCTGTATGAACTCCTGACGAACGAGGCACCGTTCCCCGGGGAAACGGTGCCCGAGATCTGTATCAACATCGTCAACACCGAGCCGACACCGCTGCTGGAGCTGCGCCCAGAGCTGCCAGTTGGGCTGGTGCGAATCATCGAGATTTGCCTCAAGAAGGCGGCCGAGGAGCGCTACGGGAACGTGGCCGAGCTCGGCGCGGAGCTCAGCGAGTTTGGTCCGCCGCTCAGCCATCTCTCTGCCGAGCGGGCGTCTCGCGTGCTGCAGACCGTGAACCTCGGGACTCCGCGCTCCGTCCAGCAGACCCAGGTGAGCGCTCCGCGCTCGTCCCAAATGGACGTGTCCCCAACCGTGGCTTCCTACGCCGAGCTCCCAACCTCTCCGGGGCCGAGCAAGCGTCCGCTGCTGCTTGGCGTGGTTGCGCTGGTTGTCTTGTGCGTTGGCGGGGCGGTTGCGTTCGCCACCCTGGGCACGCGCAACGAAGCTCCGCCCACCGGGGTCGCAGCCCAGCCTGGAGACCTGCCTGCCGCTCCCCCATCCGTTTCGGTGCCGAGCGCACCCGAACCGGCGCCGGCGGTGGTGAACGCAGACGCTCCGCCGGCAGAGACCGCGGAAACGCCCGCCCCTTCAGACACGGGTGAGCCCGAAGCCAGTGGCGCCGACAGCCCGGGGACTCCTCAGCCGGAAGGCACGAACGCCGCAGCGGCAAAGCCCGCACCCCCGAAGCCCAAGCCGTCCGAAGCCAAGCCGCCCAAGGCTGGACCCGATTTGGACATCAGTGGATTCGGGGACCGAAAGTAGTTGGAATGGCGCCCGGGCTTTGCTTGTGTGGTGCAGCCGGGGGTCCTTCGCTCACCCGTTGAGACTCGAAGGCGGTCATTCGGATGGATAGAGAGGCTTGTTTATGTTGAGGCGACGCATGCGGCTCTTGCTTGGAGTGCTGGCGCTCGGCTGCCTGAGCGCGAGCGCTGGGGCGCAGTCTACGGCCGCCGACAAGGCTGCGGCCGAGGCGCTATTCGATAAGGGAAAGAAGCAGCTCAAGAACAAGGACTTCGACGAGGCGTGCCGCAGCCTGGAAGAGAGCCAGCGCCTGGATCCAGGAGTCGGAACCCTGCTCTACCTGGCCGAGTGCTACGAGCAGTCCGGGAAGACGGCGAGTGCTTGGGCCACTTTCCGCGAGGCAGCGGCCCTGGCCACCACCGCGAAGGACACCAAGCGAGAGAAGATCGCGCGCGGCCGCGCTGAGCGCTTGGAAGCCAAGCTGGCGAAGCTCGTCATCGAGGTGCCGGAGAGCGTGCGTGTCGAAGGTATTCAGGTCACCCGTGACGGGGACGAGGTCGGCTCCGCCCTGTGGGGTACGTCGATTCCGGTGGACCCTGGAGCCCACGCGATCACGGTGACCGCACCCGGAAAGCTGGAGTACAAATCTACGGTCGACGTCCCAGCCAACGGCAACATCACCTTCGCGGTTCCGCCCTTGCAAGACGCTCCCGAGGCGCCGGCCCCAGAGCCGCCGGCGGCAGCGCCGCCTCCGACTCCCGCACCGACGCCTGCAGACCCGATGGCCGACAGCGGCGTCGACACAGCGGACGGCAGTGGCCAGCGCACGCTCGGGATCGTGGTGGGCGTCGTTGGGTTGCTGGGCATCGGCGCGGGCTCGTTCTTCGGCTTGCAAGCGAGCTCCAAGAGCTCCGAGGCGGACGACAACTGTCGAGGTTCCGACCCTACCCAGTGCAATCAGAAGGGCGTCGACCTTGGTCAGGAAGCGGAGGATGCCGCGACGCTCTCGACCATCGCGTTCGGTGTCGGTGCCTTGGCGCTCGCAGGTGGCATCGTGCTCTATGCCACGGCGCCCTCGGGTGAAGCCACCGCGCGCTCCAAGGGCGGCCGTCGGGTGGCTAGGCGAGGCAGTGAGCTCCGCGTTGCTCCTGCGGTTTCGCCCGGGCACGCTGGTGTGTTCTTGGGAGGGCGCTTCTGATGCCGCGTCTACGAATATCCGCGGGGCAATGCCTTGCGCTTGGCCTGGGGCTCACACTCGTGAGCACGGCGGCGTGCAGCAATCTGCTGGGCCTCGAAGAGCGCCAGCTCGACCCGACGTTCGAGAGCGGCGGCAGTGGTGGGAATGGGGGGACTGGCGGCAGTGCCGGGACCGCAGGCACCGGTGGCGGAGCCAGCGAGCTCTGCAATCAGTACTGTGACGAGGTGCTGGCCAACTGCACCGGGGAACTCTTGCAGTATCCCAACCGCGAACAGTGCCTGGCGATCTGCGCTGCCATTCCCGTCGGTGACGGGCCGACTGGAAACACGATGACGTGTCGACTTCAGCAGGCCATCAACGCGCGGACCAGCGGTGAGCCCGTCGAACACTGTTCCGCCGCGGGCCCCGGCGGTGCGAGCGCGACCGGGCTCGCGATCTGCGGCAGCAACTGTGAGGGCTATTGCGGCTTGATTGCCAATGTATGCCCTGACGCATTCGCCTCCGCCGGTGCCTGCCTGCAGGAGTGCTCGGCCTTGCCCGACCTCGGCGGCTTCAACAGCGGCATCGACAAAGGGAACTCCGTGCAGTGCAGGTTGTGGCACGTCAGCGCGGCGACCCAGGCCGTCTTCCCTCACTGCGAACACGCGGCGGGTGCGCAGCCCTGCGATCCAGGTACCAAGGGCCCAGGAGGCGCGGGCGGAGGCGGCGCTGGCGGCACGGGAGCTGGTGGGAGTAGCGCAGCAGGCGCTGCCGGTGCGCAGACCGGCGGTGCAGGTGGGGCCTGACGCAGAGCGCTACCTACGGCGGGCCATACCGCGGCGAACGCGAACGTTCGCCACTATCTGCGCCGATCGACGGATCGCGTCGCGCCGTTGTTGTGCAACTTTTTGCTCGTGTTGGATCCGTGTCGTGGACACTCGACACGGGGGCTGCTAATCGGCCGAGATGAGCTTGGGACGCTTGTTCGGTCTAGCTGCGTTCGCGCTAATCGCGTGTGAGGCAGCAGGGAGTTCGTCAGTCAACGGCAACGGAGGGAGCTCGGGCGCTGGCGGTAGTGCCGGCACCGCCGGTGGCGGCAGTGGAGCGAACGGTGGCTCCTCGTTTGATGCGGGGCTCGATTCCAGCGGTGGCAGCGGGGGCTTCGATCCCGACGCCGCGTGCGCGGTCGCCAAGGAAGCCGCGAAGGTCGAGAAGCTCCCCGTCGATATCATCTGGGTAGTCGACAACTCCGTGAGCATGGCTCCGGCGATCGATCAGGTGCAGACCGGCATCAACAATTTCGCCGCCAACATCGGCTCGAAGGACCTCGACTACAAAGTGATCATGCTCAGCCTCCGCGGCGTGGGTGAGGTGACGTCGGGCCGCTACGGCGTGTGCATCCCCGCACCGCTGGCGGGCGACAACAACTGCGGCAACGGCCCTCAGTTCTTCCAGTCCTCGATCGACATCAAGAGCGAGCAGCCACTCGAGCAGTTCTTGGGCACCCTCGGTGACACCGCGAACTACCAGGTCGGCGACGCTCGCGGCCCGAAGACTCAGGCTGACGGCAACTGGAAGGACCAGCTACGTCCTGACGCCACTCGCACCATCGTGGTGGTTACGGACGACAACTCGCGCCTCACGGCGGACCAGTTCGAGCACTGGGCTGGCGGAGGCGGCTGGGCAACCGGCGTGTCCAGTTCTTCGCAGCTTCCGCCCGGAATCCTCGACAGCAGCTGGGGTGGGCTGTTCGACGACTACGTGTTCACCGGGATCTACGGTTGGGGCTCCGCGACGGACCCGAGCGTGATCTGCAGCTATCCCGGCGGAGATCAGCCGCCAAAGTCCGGTGAGACATACACGGATCTCGTCACCCGCACCGGTGGTGTGCGCGCGAAGATTTGCGACGGGGCGAGCGCCTGGGCGCCGTTCTTCGACTCCGTGGCGACTGCGGTCGAGTCATCGGCGAAGATCAGCTGCGTGCTCGACATTCCCCAGCCCAGCAGTGGCGACATCGACCCCAAGAAGGTCAACGTCACGGTCAGCACACCTGGCAACACGGACGCTCTGTTCAAGGTCGGGGGAGCCAATGACTGCGACGCAGCAGGCGGCTGGTACTACGACAACGACGCCGACCCCACCCAGGTCGTGTTGTGCCCAACCTCGTGCGCAGGTGCCCAGGCGGCCGTCCAGCAGCAAGGTGAGGGGAGCGTCGACATCTACTTCGGCTGCGAAACCCGCGTGAAGTGAGCTGAGGACGAGCCGAACGGGTCGACGCCCAGCGCGGGGGTCACGCGGGTCTCGCAGCGTCACGGGCACCGCTAGCCCCGTTTGATTTCGGGGGTGAGGGGACCGCATATTATCGTGCGGAAATGGCCGAGCGGGGGGGCGCGGATGTGTTTCGACCGGGAGGAAACGACCTGCACCCGCACACTCCTGCGGGCTTTCTCCAGGCGTGCATCGCGCGCCAACCGCGCCCGGATGTCCGTTTTGGCGCGCTTCGGATTGGCGTTTTGTACGGAGTGGGCGAAAGGCGCGAACACGCCGAACCACTAGACGTGGTAGCGAACGTTAGCTTTCCGCTCGGAGACACCCACAAACGCATGAAGTGCCACAGGGTGACACGCGCACAGATCCCACTTTGAGGAGTGAGGGCCGGTCGGCGGAGCGAGGCTTCGTATTTTTTTTGATTTTCAGTCAAACGTCCGACTGGCGACCTAGACGTGTGGAATCCCACGACATCTGAATCTTAGGGCGTTTTGGTCGTTGCAGTGAGACGGGAACACTGCACGACGAATTCGCTTCAGGTGTTCCGTCTTTCCAATTCTGGTGCACGCTCGGCCCCCATGGAGCACGACGCACCTGAAAACACCCAACGCCCCAAGACGCGCGGGGTCCCCGAGAGCCGAGCTTCGCGTCCCCGCGCTCAGGCAATTCTCAACGCAACCGCCAAGTTGATCGCGGATCGCGGCGTAGCCGAGACCACTGTGTCTGAGGTCGGCCGTGCGATGAACATGCGCAAGAGCGTCGTTCACTACTACTTTGAAAACAAGCAGGCCCTAGTGAACGCCGTGCAAGCTCTCGCTGAGCGCAAGCTGCTGACCCGTGTCCAGGCAGCGCTCGAGCCGGCGGATGCGCATAAACCTCGTGATTTCCGCAGCTTCCTGCGCCCGTTCTTCCGGGCGGCGCAGGGAGACAATGAGGATTTCGCGATGCGCCTGCAGTTCTGGGCGGAGTCGCGGCGCGAGAGCGACGTGCAGACCAGCGTGGGTGACACGCGCACCCGTCTGCGCGACACCCTCGAGGCAGCAATCGTGGAATCTCGCGCAGTTAGCGCTGAAGAGACCGCAACCGTCGCCTCGCTGGTGATGGCCATCACGGACGGCCTCGCCCTGGCTGAGCTGCTGGACGGCGAGCGGGCCAAGGCGAGCGAAGCCTATGAGCTCCTGCTCAAGCTGCTCGAGCTTGGTGCACAGGAATCGCGCGTTTCGACGGACAAGTCCTCGTCCTCGATGCGTGCTGCAAACAGCATCACGGCCTGAGCCCAGCGCGCATTCTTGCGCGAAGTGACGCGCGCCCGCCCCGGTGCGAGTCCAAAGCTGTTCGTCCCCAACCCACTGACCTTACCTGACCCTCGAGACGGCCGCCCCATTCGGGCGGCCGTCTTGTTTTGTCGCAGCGCGTCGTTTCCCCACGCAATCAAACGCGCAGCCGGCTTCCGTTGCCACGGTATCCGGGAGAGGGATGGGTGTGACGGTTCTGTTCTCCGCGGATACGCGTGCGTGTCCGGCCCGTCTGGGAAGCACCGCATTAAATAGCAGCTGGACAGCGCACGCCCGACGTCAACTCAGAAGCTAAACGCTCAACTTCCTGTTATTTAGATTCCGCACGGATACAATATTCGAAGGCTCCCGGTCTTGGGAGGTGGCGTCTCTTCGCGTCTGTCAATCTGGCAGCTGCGAGCACCAACGGGGACAACCTGGCCAGCTGCCAGTCCCGGATCGGGGAGGGGCGCTGCCCACTGACCGCCCCACGTCCTCAGGGAGGCCCGTTTGAGCGCTTGCGGCGTCAGCGTACCGGCTTGGCACGCTCCTCGCTTGGGTGAGCGCGTGACTGGTGGCACTGATGAGCGAGGCTCGGCTGAGCGCTCTGGAGCAACGTGGCTACGGCGGGCAGTGGGCTGGCTCCTTGCGTGGGTGACCCATCAGCTCGCCGTTTCTCGCGAGCGACTGACGATCGTCCCCGCGCAGGGCTCAGGTGTGCGGAGCTGGTTCGCGCGCCTGCACTGGGTGCTCGTTGCCAGCGTCGCCACGACGCAGCTCGTGGGTTTCAGCGCTGGGATGGCGCGTCTCGGGCAGTCCGCGGATCACGAACCGGATCCCAGCACGCTCACCCCGCTGAGACGTCTCGCGAAGCCAAGCGCCCGCGCGACTGCGGCGCGCCCTACCACACACACCGGCGTTGCTACGGCCATGGGCGCTGCCCCAGCCACGCGGTGCGGAGGGATCCGCCTCGGCGAAGTACTGGTGAACGCCGCGGGCGAGCCCGTCTTTGCCACCTTGAGCGACCGCGGGCAGGCGTACGCGTTTCCGCGCAGAATCGGAGATCACCTGGCGGGTGCCTGGGAAGTCTCACGACTGAGTGTGATCGAAGGCTCGCCGGGGTCGCGCACGAAGGCAGCGCACCCCGTTCAAGCGCGGGTCGAGCTCAAGGCGGGCGACGAGAGTTGCACGCTCGCGACACAGCGGATCCGCAAGACGAGCTACTCCGCGGCGCTCTGAGCTGCTCGCGTCGCGACTGGCGTCGAGCTCCGGCGGGCCCGTACGTGTTCTCCAAGGCTGCGAATCGCTGCCATGCAACGCTCTGCCGCGTCCCGTTCGGCGCTGAGCTTGGCGCGACGCGATCCAGCCGCCTTCGCGCGCAGGTCGTCGAGTTCGATGTCTGGCCCGAACTCCACGTCGATGGGGTACGCATGGGGGAATAGCCAATTGCGTACGGTCTCGAGGGCGAGGTTGCTCGACATCCCGATCACGAAGATGGGGACTATGCGAGCGCCCTTGGCTTCCAGCGCTACACGGCCCACGCCGAACTGTACGGGTAGCAGTTCGTAGGGATCCGGGCCCTTGCCCCGAGTGCCTTCCGGGTGAATGCCGACCACGGTCCCCGGCACTTTCAGTTCGTCCACCAGCCGTCTCAGCGCGTGCAGATTGAAGCGCAGGTGCTTGCGGTCGCGAAACACGGGTGGGTACATCATCATCCCGCTCATCGCGAGGTTGACGAGCCCGCCCAGGGGATGCTCGTAGAAGAAGGTGCTACGCACTGGAAAGAATGCGCGCCGGCCGAGCCTCGAGCGTGTGACGTTGACGAAGGTCACCACGAAGAAGTCGAAGAACGAGCGATGGTTCGCGACCAGCAGGACTCGGTCCTCGGGCTGGAAGCTCTCGAGCACGTCTGCGCCGTGAATGCGGTAACGACGGCCGCCGCAGAACCACAGCATCGAGCGCATGAACGTCGAGATCCACACCTCGCTCACCCACTTGTGCTCGCCCTGAAAGGCGTCTGCGAAACTCAACAGGCGTCGTTCGCGGGGCGAGAACGACGAGAGCTCTTCCGCGGACCAGCTCGACATGCGCCAAGCATAGCCTTGCTTTGCAGGGGACTGCACGCCTGTGACTCCGGAGGGAGTGAGTGGCGCCCTGAGCACCCTCGTTTCGGTTCGTCTGCTCCAGTCGGTCAGCTTACCGCTGGGTACGCCACGACGAAGTCTATGGCACAGCGGACCCGCGCAGGCAGCGGGCGCGTCGCTGGGTACACCACGTACAGCGTGCGGGCTTCGAGGCGCATCCCGCCGAGGTCCAAGGGCCGCAGGCTCTTGTCGTCGGGCATGACGGCGTCCCTCGGCGCGGCGACGATGCCAAGGCCAGCGCGTGCGGCGTCGAGCGCGACCCGGGGATCATCTACGCTGAAGCAACGCTCGGGAGTGACTCGTTTCACGGCGCCCCGGCGATCTCGCAAGTGCCAGCTGGTCTGGGATCGGGTGAGCACCGCCGGTTTCCCCTCCAAGTCGTGCGCGCTGACACGAGCTCGCCCGAAGAGCCGCTTGATCAACGCCGGGGAGGCGAACAGCTCGAAGGGCAAGGTCCACGGCTGTAGACTGGGCGCGATGCCAAACGGGAGCTCGATAGTTCCGGTACCACGCGGAAAAGCTCCAGGTCGTCCAGGCAAGATGTGCCATTCATGGCATTCATGATTCCAGCTCGTGCCATCGACGGGAAGGTGCTCGAGGGCCATGTGGGACGCATGAGAGACGCAAGAGTCGTGGTGATTGGCGGAAGCTCCGGGATTGGGCGTGGCCTCGTAGAGGCGCTGCTTCGAGGCGGCGCGAGGGTGACCGCGATGGACCGCAG
>JAUILJ010000065.1 GCA_030433055.1 Polyangia bacterium | reverse complement strand
CTGCTCGACTCTGCGTCGCCTTCGCTTGGCTCCGCTTCGGCTGGCTCGGGATGCGGCGCGGGCTCCGCTTCCGCTGGCTCCGGATCCGGGGTGGTGCCGGGCTTCTCCGGGAGTGTTGGTTCTGGAGAGCCCCGGCGCAGGGCGATCACGCCGATGGCGAGCAGGGCGACGATGCCGATGGCTCCGGCGGCCAAATAGTGATCGCTCTCCTTCTTCTGCTTTTGTTCACCCCGCTGGATCTCCTCCAGCGCCTGCTTCGCGCGACGGTTCTCCGGGTCTAGCTCCAGGGCGCGGCGGAAGGGCACCTGATCGGCGACTCCTCGCGCCACCAAGTCTTGGCCCTCGAGGTACCAGAGCATGCTCTGGACGCGCTTGTCGACGGCCTCGTCCTTGGAGAGGCGCCGGGCGCGACGTAGCGCGGCTTCTGCGGCTGGGGCGTCATCGTCGAGCTTCTTTTCGGCGAAGGCGACGTACGTGTCGATCATTTCCCCGCGGCGATCGAACAGCGGGCTACGCGCCAACACCTTGTCGAAGGCCTGCTTCGCCTCGTCCAGCTTGCCAGCCTTCTGCAGGGCCTTGCCTTGATCGAACAGCTTGTAGACCTGCGCCAGGCGCAGGCGGTCGAACTCTCCGAAGAGCTCGCGGGCGGTGCGATCCCAGGCCCAGTCTGCGGGCGGCTTCTTGCCAACGATGTTCGCGTAGGTATCGCGCAGGGGCCAGTTGGCGATCTCCTTCATCAGCGCGACCGACTGGCGCGACGCCTCGCGAACCTGGGGCCGCTCGCTGTTGGCGAAGGAGATGACCACCCGCGCCGCGTCTGGATCGCGAGTGTAGCCATACGCGCGAAGCACATCGGCGAGCACGTCCGGGTCCGGGGTCTGCACCGCCTCGGAGGGGATCGCCTTACCCAGGGCGTCCAGCTGCCGATCTGCCCAGTGGGCGATGCGCGGTGCCTTGTGTCGCCGCGTCTCGATCAGCGCGGGCAGCGCCTTGTCCCCCAGCTTCTCTAGCTGAAGCTGAGTGTCCACTCGCAAGAACTCGCCGAACCGCACGTAGATCTGAATCAGCGCTCGCACCGCCGGCGTGGAGCCGATTTCCCGCAGCATGCGGCTCATCGCGACTGCCTGGGTCACGGACTTCCAGTCCGCGTTCTTCGGCTCTGGAAACTCCGCCAGCATGTCCATGTAGTCGGGGGTGACGACCTTCCCGCGTTTCCCTGCGGATTTCATCCGTTCCCGCTCGGCGCTGCGTGCCTTGTCGCGTATGTCGAGGAGCTTCCGCTTCAGGTCTTCGCCCTTGGTGGAGTCAGCGAGCTTGTTCAACGCGTGGGCGATGGCTGCTACCCACTTGGGCTCGGCTTCGACCAATTCGCGGGTTGCCCGCTCGCGAATCACGGGGTCTTCAGACACGACACGTCCCAGCAGATCATTGACTGCCTCCAGCGCCTCAGGCGTCGGCGGCGGCAAGTCTTGGCTGGGTACAGCCGGAAGCGGCGCGAGCAGGTGTTGCGACTCGCTGGGTGTCGCCGCGTCCGCCGGGCCAGCATCGGGTTCTGCTCCAGCAGACGCCGCAAGCGAGCACGTCAGTAGCGCTGCGAGCCACGGCACGCGCAGTGGTCGGGACGTTACCAGGGACATGGGTGAACGAGTCGGTTCAACTCAGAATGCGGAAGTCAGAGAACTCGCCGGTAAAGCTGCGCCAGCGGGTGTCTACGCGCTCGACGCGCGCGGCAGTCGGCCCCTTCTGGGCCCAACCAAAGAGCTCGCGGATGGAGATCTCCTCGCCCTCGGCGAGGATCTCGACGCTGCCATCGGCGCGATTCTTCACCCAGCCGCCGAGCCCGAGTCGGCGCGCTTCTCGCTGAGTCGACGCTCGAAAGTAGACGCCCTGGACGCGACCCCGAACGATCAAATGCAGTTGTTTCAAGGCCATGAGCAACCCGGTAGGTAGCCGAGGGTCGGGGCCTTGGCAACTTGCTCCCTGCCCATCGGCCCTGGAGCCGTGCGCCACGGGAGCTGAGCCGCCGGGGAGCTTCGTGGGCGCGATTTTCCGTCGCGGCCTCGCGGCCGTGTCCACAACGCGCCGGATCTATGAATGATTCCCAAGGTCTGCGCGGCAAAGCCAGGAGCGCCCTCGGGTGGACCCCGACCGCGCTTCCGTGGTCTGATCCAGCGCGTGAGTCCGCGTCGCGCCGAAGCAGCTGGGGATGACCCCCGGATCGCCGAGCTGAAGACGGCGCTGGCGCGCGAAGAGCGGATTTCCAAGGCGCTTCGCGAAGTGGGTTCGGCGCTGGGGACCACCCTGGACCTGGATGACTTGCTCGAGCTGATCCTCGACAAGCTCACGGATCTGCTCGACGCGGATCGAGCCACGCTCTACCTGCTCGACGAGGCCAACCGGGAGCTGGTCAGCCGTATCGTGGTGGGCTCTCGGGTGCGCAGCATCCGCGTGAAGGTCGGCCACGGCATCGCTGGGGCGGTGGCACAAACGGGAAAGCCGCTCCGCGTCGCTGACGCCTACGCGGACCCTCGGTTCGAGCCCGAGTGGGACATGCTCACCGGCTACCGCACCACGAGCATTCTCGCGGTGCCGCTGAAGAATCACCTGGGGCGCACCATCGGTGTCATTCAGGTGCTGAACAAGCACGCCGGGCTGGCGCCAGGACAGCCGCGCCCCGGGGAAACGAAGGTAACCAAGGCCAAGCCCGAGTTCAACGGAGAGGATGAAGCGATCCTCAGCGCCCTCAGCACTCAGGCAGCGGTGGCCATCGACAACAGTCGGCTCTTCCTGTCGCTGATACAGAAGAACCGGCAGCTCCTGGACGCCAAGGAGCAGCTCGAGCGAGGCGTGCGAGACCTCTCGCTGCTGTTCGACCTGGAGCGGGCGACAGCGCGCGCGGCGTCGCTCGAAGACCTGGCGCGAGCCTCTCTGCTCGAGATCGCTCGGGCGTGTGATGCGCGGGGCGCGGCGCTGCTCGTCGCCGACGAGGAGACGGGCGACCTCGTGCAGTACGTGCTTGATGCCGACGCGACGAGCGAGGTGCAGAAGCTCGGCGTCAAATCGGGCGAAGGTTTCCTTGCGGCGTCGATGGGCGCCGTGCAGGTGCTGCGCATCAGCGACGCCCAGCAACAGGCAAACTACAGCGAGCGAGTCGAGGGCGCCTTCCCGTTTTCGGTGGAGAACGCAGCCTGCGTACAGCTGGAGGGCGAGGGTGGTCCGCTGGGCGCCATGGGGCTCTTCAGCAAGCAGGATGGCCGTGACTTCGGCGAAGAAGACATCTCGCTACTCAAGCTGGTCAGCGCCAACGTGGCGACCGCCGTGCGCCTGTTCCGCGCTAGCGAGGCTCGGGAGCGGAGCCACCGACTCACCACGATTGGTCGTCTGCTGTCCGGAATCATCCACGATTTCAAGACGCCCATGACCGTGATCAGCGGTTACGTGCAGCTGATGGAAGCCGAAGACAATCGCGAGCAGCGGGCGGAGTACGCGGAGGCAGTGCTCAAGCAGTTCGACATGCTGACCAGCATGCAGCGCGAGGTGCTGGAGTTCGCGCGTGGCGAGCGGCGAGTGTTCGTGCGCAAGGTCTACCTGCACAAGTTCTTCGCGGACATCTCGTCCCAGCTGCGCCTCGAGTTCGAGGGGCGCCCGGTTGAGTTGGTGTTCAAGGTGGACAACAAGGTCGTAGCGCGATTTGACGAAGGGCGCGTCGCTCGTGCGATCCACAACCTGGCCCGCAACGCAGTAGAGGCGATGGGGCCTCGCGGTGGGACGCTGACTATTTCTGCAAGGAAAGAGTCTGTGGGGGGTGCCAAGCAAAGCTCCAAGAAGAAGGTTCGTGAGGAGCTCGTGGTCTCCGTTGCAGACACCGGGCCCGGCATCCCTAGCGAAATCGAAGACAGCCTCTTTCAGTCGTTCGTGACCGCGGGCAAGGAAGGCGGGACGGGGCTTGGCCTGGCGATCGTGAAGAAGATCGTCGAGGAGCACGAGGGATCCATCGAGGTCGAGTCTTCTTCCAAAGGCGCCTGCTTCATCCTGCGTTTCCCCAGTGAGGGGCCCGCCACAGAACCCAAAGCCACCCGATCTCGGGTCGCCTCTCGGCGCCCGAGCGTGAAGACGTCCCTGAAGAGTACTTGATGACCAGCTTCAAGCTTCCCCTGCTGCAGAACCGCGAAGCAGCACTCGAGACGTGCGCCTATTGCCCCAAGCTTTGCCGCGCGTCGTGTCCAGTCGCTGACGTCGAGTCCAGTGAGACCCTCACCCCCTGGGGAAAGATGGGCCTCGCCTGGTACCAGGCACGCGGCAGTCTGGAGCTCAACTCGAGCTACGCGGCGACCGCCTGGGGCTGCTCGAGCTGCTTTGCCTGTCGAGAACACTGCGACCACCGAAACCCCGTAGCGGAGACGTTGCTCGACGCCCGCGCGGAGGCTTTCGTTCGGGGCCTCGAACCGCCTCGAGCGCGCAGCGTCGCCAAGGCTGAGCCCAAGCGCCGCGAGCGCCGTGAGGCGAGCCTAGCGGCGCTCGCGGATCACCCCGCGGTCGACCCCCACGCGAAGTCGGCCTTGCTGCTTGGGTGCGCGTACTCCAACCAAGAGCCAGACCTGTGCCGCGCGGCGCTCGACGTCATGCTGCGCATCCACGGGCCGGTGAGGCTGCTCAGCGGTTGCTGTGGCGCAGTGTCGCGAGCCGCCGGCGATGCCGAGACGGCCCAGCGCGAAGAGCGAGGGCTCCTCGGCGCCGCTCAGGGAGCGGAGCAGGTCATCGTCTTGGACCCGGGGTGTGCCGGTGCGGGGCGCCAGGAGGGGCTTCGCGCTGCGGGCGCGCTGACGTTGATCGAGCTGGTTGCTCAGCGCCTCGACCTGCTCGAGCGCCTCAATGACATGCCGTACCCTACCCGCTGGCATGACCCGTGTCAGCTGGGGCGTGGCCTCGGGGTCTACGAGGCGCCCCGCGCCGTCTTGACTCGTATCCTTGGGGAAGCGCCAGAGGAGTTCGCGCGCTCGCGGGAGGAAGCCGTGTGCTCCGGCGCCGGAGGCCTCTTACCGGTCACCATGCCTGATGCGTCGGGCCGCATTGCGGCGGCCCGGATCGCGGATCACGAAGAAGCTGGTGGCGGGGCGATCGTCACTGGTTGCGCCTCGAGCCTGCGTCGCTTCAGGAAGAGTGGCGCGGAGGCGCTGGACATCGTGGCATTGATCGCGCGGAGCCTCGCCGCTGGCGATGGCTGAAGGCCGCCGTCGCACCGTCGCCACGCGCGTGCTGTTGTCGTACGCGTTGGTGACGCTGGCGCTGGCGGTGATGACCGGGTGGGGTGTGGTGGCTCAGCGTCGAGC
Source organism: Polyangia bacterium (assembly GCA_030433055.1). Classification (GTDB taxonomy): domain Bacteria; phylum Myxococcota_A; class Polyangia; order Polyangiales; family Polyangiaceae; genus JAHBVY01. The sequence continues at coordinate 10,298 of JAUILJ010000065.1, read as the reverse complement.
CGCCGCGGAGGCAGAGCTGATTCGCTCCGGCTACCTGCCTCTTTCGCTCGCGTTGCGGGACGCCGTGCACGGCCAAGACAGCTGGAACATCCAGCTCAACCACATCACCAGCGCGAGAAACCCGGTGGACAAACGGGTGTGGTTCGACACCGCCCTGAAGGTGGGGCGGCCCAAGGCGTTTGGTGAGGTGCGCGCCGCGCTGTCCCGCGCGTTCGTTACTTCCAGCGAGCCCAGTGTGAAGAACACCGGGCTAGAGCTGTCTCGGGAGGCGACTCAGATCGAGCAGTCGCTGGGCAAGGACAAAGAACAACTCGCCCAGCTCTTCGACGCACTGGCTCGCGGAGACGCGGAGCGCGCGGAGTCGCTGCGCGACACGTTGGTTACGCGCGGAAGCAAGGGCAAACGTCGGCTGAGTGAGCTCGAGACACGCGTCGAGAGGAACGTTGACACCCTGCTCGACCGCGCGCGAGCCAGGGAGCGCTTGGCGATACAGCTCGCGCTGGGGCTCGGAGTGTTCACGGCGCTCGTTGGGCTCGGAGCGGCGCTCTACGCAAGGCGCGTGCTGGGCCCACTCGCGCTGGTCACCGAGCGCGCGAAGGCAGTCGCCGAGGGGGATCTGACGCCTCGCGAGGTCGTGCCATCGAACGACGAGATCGGCGAACTTGCAGACACCTTCGAGAGCATGGTGCGCGCGATCGCTCGAGCCAACGAGCAGCTGGTGAGCCAAGAGCGCCTGGCGACCATCGGGAAGATGGCCGCGCTGGTCACTCACGAGATCCGCAATCCCCTCTCGTCCATCGGGCTCAACGTCGAGCTGCTCGAGGAGGAGCTCGAGCAGGCGGATGAAGAGACGCGTAGCCTGCTCAAGGCCATCAAAGGTGAGCTCGAGCGCCTGAGTGCGCTCTCGGAGCAGTACCTGTCCGTGGCACGACAGCGCCCAACCCAGCTCGAGCGCGAGAACCTGAGCGACGTCGTCGAGGAGGCGTTGGAGTTTATCCGTAAGGATCTAGGGCGCCGCGGTGTGGCGCTACACATCGATCTCGAACCCTCCCCCCCGCTCGTGTCGCTCGATGAAGCGCAGCTCAAGCAGGCGCTCTTCAACCTGGTGCGCAACGGCGCGGACGCGATGCCCGACGGTGGAGAGTTGTGGGTGAGCGTGACCCATCGAGAGCCGGACGTGTGCTTGATCGTGGAAGATGAGGGAGCCGGAATCGACCCAGAGGCGCGCGAGCGCCTGTTCGAGCCGTTCTTCTCCACCAAGAGCCAAGGCACGGGCCTTGGTCTACCCATCACCCGGCAAATCATCGAAGCGCACGGCGGCACCATCAGCGTCGAGCCACGGCTGCCCAAAGGCACCCGCTTCATCATTCGGCTCCCGCGTTGCGAAGCTGAGCGCGAGGCCAGCGCCGCCGCCAATCAGCGCCTCACCGTGGAGAGCTACTGATCCTGCGCTCCAGTGCCACGAGACCGCGCCACGAGAGCAAACACCGCGCCACGAGAGCAAACACCGCGCCACGAGAGCAAACCGCGAGAGTATGGCCCGCTCCCAGAAGCCGAGCGCTGGCCGGAGGCAGATCCATCCAGATTCTGCGTAGCATCGGGCGATGAGAATGGGCCTCGTACTTACGGTACTGATTGCGTGTGGAATTGCGGCGTGTAGCAGCGACGATGGTGGCGGCAGCTCTGCAGCACAGCAGGACTTCCTCGACCGCTGCAAGCAGGCGACGGATCTCGCCTGCCAGAAGGGCTTCGACTGCGACAATTTCTTCGTCACCAATCAGTTCGTCAGCGTTGGGCAGTGTCAGAGACAAGCCGAGCAGGACTACAAGAAGGCTGCGGGTGACCTCAACTCGGACCAGCTGAGAGACTGCGCTGATACCTGCGATCTGATGAAGTCTGACGTGGACGCGCTGATGTGCGACGACTTCAGCGACGCGGTCTTTGCGCAGTATCAGTGCGGTAACTAGTGTCCTGTCTCCGTAGTTCGCTAACCCCCAGGGGGTGTGGGCGAGCGAGTTTTGCGCTTCGCGCGTCTATTGGGACGAGGAAACCCTGCATCGACTTGTTCGGCGAATCACAGATTCGCCTCACTAGCCAGAAAATGAATCGGGCCGCGCGCCGCCTCGTGTGACACTGGCGACGATGTCGGAAGCGTTGGTGACCATCGTCCTGGCAACCACTGACGAGCGAAAGCGCTCGGAGCTGCAACGTCTCCTTGCGGATCTGCCTGTGGCTTGGTTGGGGGTGAGGGAGCTCCTGGGGGCCGACTATCAGCATCCGTTGGATGGTACGAGCAGCCTGGAAGACAGCGCGCGAGCCAAGGCGAAGGCGGTGTGCGAAGCCACGGGCCTCCTTTCCCTCGCGGATGCATCCGGACTGGAAGTGAAGGCGCTGGGCGGGAAACCTGGCGCGCGCTCGGAAGTGTTCGCTCACGATCGGGCCACCGACGCCGAGAACAACGCGGCTCTGCTCGCCGCGCTGGAAGAGGTGAGCGATGAGGAGCGCAGCGCCCGTTTTCGTGCGGTGCTCTCCTTGGTCAGCCCCTGGGCAGGTGAACTCGAGTGCGCCCAGGGCGAGATCAGCGGGCGGATCGCCCGCAGCGCTCAAGGCGGAGGTGGTTTCGGCTACGGTCCATTGCTCCTGCTGGACGAGCTACCAGGACAGACGCTCTCCAGTATGAGCGACGCGGAGCGAGATCGGCTCGGGCACCGTGCGCGCGCAGCTGGTGCCCTACGGCCGCGCCTGATTCGGCGCTTGGACGCGCTGCTCGACGACACCGAACGTATCGCTGGCTGAGCGTTCGCCGCTCTTCGCTCGCCTCAGTTCTTGGAGCCGAACAGGTCGACGTGCGCGCCCATCTGTAGCGTGACCCACGCGTGGCTGGCCACGATGTCCGCTTGCTCCGCCTCGGTGTTGGTGGCCTTCTGGTAGTAGGTGGCCTTGCCAAACTGTCCGCCACCGAGCGTGAGCATCGGGCTCAGCGCGAAGAAGCGCGACAGGCGAATGTCTGCGCCGATGCCGATGCGGGACTCGAACGGGGCATCCTCCAGGCGCAGCTCGTCGCCGTTGGCCCAGCTGGTGCGAAAGCGCCGCCCGCCGACGACGATCTCGATGAGCAGACCGACGTTGTCTGGATCCGACGAGAAGCGTAGGCCGAGCCCAAAGAAGTCGGTCTCGGCGTTTTGCTGCGCACCGTTACCCGGTACCTCGTAGTCACCCTTGCCCAGCGCCGCGCGTTCCCATGTGAAAAACAGCACATGGCGTCGGCCGAGCCGTGCGCCGACGTCCAGCTCCCCCATGGGGCCGCTGCTCGCGTAGTTCTGCCACTCCTCGCCCTCTGAGGCCAAGCACAGCCCGCTGCGATCCACCGCAGTGCAGTTCGCCCACGCGTTTCCGAACGGATGAAAATACCCAAGACGGCCACCGAGCCACAGCGAGTATTCTGGCGCGAGGTGACGCGGCCGCGGTGGTGGTGGCGGCTCGTACACGCCGGGGGTCGGCGGCTCGTACACGCGGATCGCGGGAGGGGGTTCAGTCGTCTCGTAGCCGGGAGGCGGTGGGGGCTGCGCGCTGGGGTCGGTGGCGGGCGGCGGCTGCTCTCCGCCAGGTTCGACGTAGTACTCCGGCCCCGGCCCTTGGCCGGGCGGAGCGCCTTCCGGCGCGCCCTGCGCCAGAGCGATCGACGGAGCGCCGAGCGCGAGCACCAACGCCACTGGACAAATGCTTAGCCGTGACATGACTGAAAGATACCACCGGGGGAGAGATGTCGCCTTCGAGCGTCTGCCGCAGGCGCGCGGAGGGTGATCAACGAGGGGCGCGGAGGGTCGAGCTGCGCCCTCACCCCCGAACCCCGCTTCAGCTCTCCTGTTTCGAGCCCGGCGGGGTGCGGCGCAACCCCTCCGAAGGAGATCGGTGAGCCCATTCAGTGGCACCCAGCCTCAAGACGTGCGATAGCCCGCCCGCGCTCGGTGCTTACCACCGGGTGTGGCCCTGGCTTGGGCCTGAGGCGCGGTGCGTCGAAACGCGCGTTGACCCTGGCTAGAGGTGCGTGCTAATCGACCGCCGCCTTAAAGGGCATCGTGCAGCAAAACTGGAAAGCCCTCGGAACTGTTGGAACCGTCGGGCTGGAGTTCGTTCTCAGCATCGCAATCGGCCTCTGGGTTGGCCAGAAGCTCGATGGCTGGCTTGGGACGGAACCGTGGATGACCGCTTTGTGGCTGGTCTTTGGGCTGGTCGCCGGCATCCGCGCCATCGTCCGCGCCTCAGCGCAGCTGCAACGGGAAACCGAAGAACTCGAACGCCAAGAACGCGAAGAGCGCAAACGCTACCATGAACGCAAAGACCACGACCGATAGCTCGAACACCGGGATCGCTCCCGTGCTGTGGGCGCTCGGCTTGGTGGGTGCTGCGTTGACGGCGGGCTCGTTCGCCTACTTCGGCGTGAAGGAAGGCTTCAGCACCGGGCTCGGTGTAGTCCTGGCCGCTGGCAACCTGTGGGTCATCGCGAAGGTGATCAGCGGGTTCTTGAGTCCTTCCGCAGGCACGTCCAAAGGTGGGCTGCTGCTCATCACCTTGATCAAGTTTGCCGCCTTGTTTGGCGGAGTGTTCGCCCTGCTTCGTCTGGGCGCGTTAGACATCCTCGCCCTCGGGGTAGGTTACGCCGCGTTGCCGCTCGGTATCGTTCTCGGGCAGTTCAAGTCGGCACCTGCACAGGCGCGGGAAGGAAGCTAAGCGCACAATGGGTCACTACAGTTGGCTGACGCTGCTACTCGAGAAGTTCAAAGGCAACCTGAGCCACAACGCTCATGGGCTCGGTGAGACGTTCCTGAACGGCCGTACCGCGACCTGGGAGGACTTCGAGCCCATCACCGCCAGCATTCTGGTGGCCATCCTGTTGCTGCTGATTGGCATGCGCGTGCGCAGCCGACTGACCAAGCTCGAGGAGGCCGTGGTCCCCGACGACCAGCTCACGCTGCGCACGTTCATGGAGGCCTTCCTGGGCTACTTCTATGACCTCTCCAAGAGCGTCATGGATGCAGACCGCGCCAAGAAGTACTTCCCGCTGATCGCCTCTTCGGCGTGCTTCGTGTTCTTCGCCAACCTGATGGCGATCATTCCCGGCATGCCGGTGGCGACCAGCAACCTCAGCATCACTGCAGGCTCAGCGCTCGTGGTGTTCATCGCGTTCAACGCCTACGGGTTGATGGCCAACGGCGGTGCCTACATCAAGCACCTCGCCGGTCCCTCGCCGATGCTCTACATCTTGATGTTCCCCATCGAGGTGATCTCGCTCTGCGTGCGCCCAGTGACCCTGGCCGTTCGACTCATGGTGAACATGGCGGTGGACCACCTGGTGCTGACCACGTTCATGGCCCTGGTCGCCATCATCGTGCCGATTCCGGTGATGCTCCTCGGCTGCATCGTGGTCGTCGTGCAGACCCTCGTCTTCACGCTGCTGACGACCATCTACATCGGCCTCGCCACCGAGGACATGCGCCACCACGCCCACTGAACAAGTGGCCGCGACGCTCTGTCGCGAGACACCGTGGCGCCACCCGGTTAGCGGCTCCCCACGGCAAAGAACCAAACAGCTTCGCATCCCGCCTGCGGGATCCAAGAACAACCCACTTAACGGCCCCGATCTTTCCCCCAAAAAACGGTGGCCACCGCGAGCAAAACACACTAAACGCTCGCGCGATCGAGACGAATAAGGAGACTCTCAAGATGTCCACCAAGAACAAGCTGGCCCTCGCCATCGCCACCGTCGCCACCTTCATCAGCTCCAGCGCGTTTGCCCAGGCGGGCGCTGCCGCCAACGAGTGGGACACCAAGGGCATGATGGGCCTCGCCGCTGGCCTCGCCATCGGCCTCGCCGTCCTCGGTGGTGCGCTCGGTCAGGGCCGCGCCGCTGCCGCCGCCCTCGAAGGCATCAGCCGTAACCCCGGCGCCGCCTCCAAGATCCAGACCCCGATGATCCTCGGTCTGGCGCTGATCGAGTCCTTGGTGCTCTTCGGCTTCCTCGTGGCGTTCTTGCTGCAGAACAAGATCACCTTCGTCGCGGGCTGATTCAGCTCAGCGCGTAAAGCGCATCAATCACGACCAACGCGCGTCCTTCCACACGGAAGCGACGTGCATTGGTCGTTTGTCGTTTTGTGAGTCAGCTTGCAGGGGGCGAAAGCGGAGCGCTCGAAAGCGGGTTTGGGGGTGAGGCGCGCCAGGTGCCGCTGAGAGCCTGCCCGCCGCTGAGAGCCTGCCAGCCGCTCTACTTCTTCCGCAGTCCCCGCAGCGTATCCAGCGAGACGTGGAGCAGGTACAGGCCGACGGCGAGCGCCATCAAGATCCCCCCCAGCCAGTGGTGCTCTGCTGCCACCAGCCAGGCGCCGCTCAGCATGAGCGCCGAGGAGACGATGCCAGACGAGATGCGTCGACCCAGTCGATCGGTGATGGCACCGCTCTGCAGCGCCTCCGTCTTGACCACCAGGCGCCCCAGAGCCACGTCATCGAGTAGCTCGCTGAGCTGTTGAGGCACGTTGTAGGTGGCCCCGCTCAGGCGCTCCACGCGACGCAGGAGTTCATTGCCGATGCGTTCGGGGGAGTAGCGCTTGCGCAGGATCTCCAGGAACAGCGGCTTGACCTCGTTGAAGACGTCGAGCTCGGGATCGATCTCCTTGCCCACACCCTCGATGGTCATCAAGGCTTTGCCCACGAGCATGAAGTCTGGCGGGATTTCCAAACCGTACTTCGTGGCTCCCTGCACCAGATCGCGGATCAGCTCGGAGATTTCGATGTCCTTGAGCTGCTTGCCCAGGTACTTCTCTGCCAGCAGGGACACTTCCGCGCGGTACGCGTTCATGTCGACCTTCTTGGTCTTGGTCCCGATCGCGTACAGAGCGTCGGCGATGCCCTCGTAGTCTTTCCGTACGGCGGCGACCATCAGGTCCACCGTGAGGTCACGCATGCGCGGGCTGAGCCTCCCCACCATGCCGAGGTCGATCATGGCGAAGATGGGCCGCTCCGGGGTGCCCATCACGAAGACGTTGCCTGGGTGGGGATCCGCGTGGAAAAAACCGTCTTCGAAGATCTGCTTGACGACGATATCCACGGCGATGCGGGCGAGCTTCTTTCCGTCGTGCCCGTTCTCCATGGCGTCGTAGATCTTCTGTCCGTCGAGGAACTCGAGGGTCAGGACCTGCTTGCTCGAAGCCTGCTTGTAGACCTTGGGGAACTTGACCTGCTTGTAGCCTTCGAAGTTCTCCGCGAAGCGGATCGCGTTCTCCGCTTCGGTGCTGAAATCCAGCTCCGAAGTGATGGCGCGGTCAAACTGCTGCACCAACCCCACAGGTGAGTAGATCTTGCTCTCGGGGATGGTGCGCTCGACGAGTGCGGCGAGGCCGTGGAGGATATCCACGTCGCTCTTCACGGTGTCGCCTATGCCGGGGCGCTGCACCTTCACCGCGACCTTCACCACGCCGTCGTCGGTCTTCAGGGTCGCACAGTGCACCTGAGCGATGCTGGCCGCGGCGAGTGGTTCCGGGTCGAACGTCTCGAAGACCTCCTCGATGGGCGCGCCGAGGGAGTGCTCGACCTGGCGTTTGATGTCGTCGAAGGGAACGGGAGGAACCGAGTCTTGGAGCTTCTTGAGCTCGCGCACCAGATCGGCAGGCAGGATGTCTGTGCGGGTGCTGATGATTTGCCCGAGCTTGACGAAAGACGGGCCGAGGTCCTCGAGCACGCGTCGCGCGCGCACGGCGGAAGACATCTGCTTGGCTTCGGCGGCGCCCTTCTGTTCCTCCTCGGAGAGCTCTGCGTCGAGCTCGGGGTCTTTTTCCTTACCCTTCTTCCGCCCGAGCCCGGTGCGGTAGACGATTTCGCCGAAGCCATGGCGAACCAGAACGCGCGCGATGTCGCGCACCCGCGCGAGGTCGCGCGCGGCGCTCAGCAGTGAAACCACAGGCTATTCCAACCCGACTTGGCTCAGCCCGGCCGAGAGCTTCGAGCGGAGTGCCAAGAGGTCGAACTGGCCCCCGCCAGCTGCGCCTACGGATTGCACAGCGCGCTCAGCGCGCTCGCGGGCGACATTGCTGAGCCCCAGGCGGTCGCCGAGCAAGCGCAGCGCCTCTTGTTCCTTCGCGTCGACATGTCCCTTCAACCCAACCACCCAGCCTGCCGCTGCATAGGTGAAGAGCCGGGTCAGCCGATTCATGCGGATCGTTTCCACGTGGTCTAGCGTGATGCGCTGGGCGATGGCCGCCTCGACGGCGCTCTGATCAGCAGCGGGCAACCCGAGCTGTTGAGCCGCCATGCGGATGCCTTGCGACTCTTCCGGAGCCATCTCGCCGTCCGCCCAAACCACTGCGGCCAAGGCCACCAAGGTGTCGCGCCCGATGTCTAGGTCCATGGCGCGTAGTGTATGTTGGATGGGTCGCCCATGGAAAGCGTGGGGTGCCCTTGCGGCGCTGACGCGTGCCGGCAGGCGGATGGCGCGACATGTTCGGGTTTTCCGCGCCTTTTTCGTCTCTCGTCCGCAGCGCGCCTTCAGCGTACGCGCACCAGCGTGCCCGGGTCGTACTGGGTCGGGATCACAGCGCTCCAGCCCGCGGGCATGCGCGGGCTGGCCCAGTGGAAGAAGCGCTCCGCAGCGCGGGGCGTCAGGTTGACGCAGCCGTGACTCTGGCGACGCCCGAAGCGGCGGTGCCAGAACGTGCCATGGAGGCCGTAGCCCTTCTTGAAGAAGAGCACCCAGGGCACTTCTTCGATCGCGTAGTAGCGCCCTGCGTACTCGTTCTCCAGGTTGTCCATGTCCGTGGTGCGCAGCTTCACCCAGATGCGGTGGGTCCCTTTGGGGGTCGCCCGCTCGCTCTTTCCGGTGCCCTTGCCGGTACTGGCCAGCGCGGTGAAGAGCGGCGTCGCGCCGCGGTAGGCAGTGACCACCTGCTGCTCGATCTCCACGTCGATCCAGCGCTCGTCGGGTTGTACCTCCGGCGGCGGCTGGGTGGGAGTTGGAGCGCGGACATCGCTCTCGGAGACCCAGCCTTGCTGAGTCTTGAACCAGCGGCGCTTGTACTTGGTGACCACCTCGCTGAAGCGCACAGCTTCGAACTGATTGAGGGTCGTCACGCGCTCGCCGCCGTTCGGCTTGCTACGCACCGTGGTGCTCGAGGCGTACACCCAGCCGGCGTTGAGCTGACCCTGTTCGAGCTCGATCGTGGAGAAGCCCAACGGTCGCGCCGGGTTCAGATCACGCATCGGCAGCCAGAGGCCCTTGGTGTTCAGGCCGTAGGCTTCGCCGATCGCGTTTCTTTCGATGCGAACCAAAGCCACGGACATGCCGGGTTCGTATTGATTATCCGGCGCCCCGACGTCGCCGAGAGATAGCTTGGCGTAGCCGAAGCTGCCGTCGGCGCCTGCGAAGTAGTAGTCGAGGGGCAGCCCATTGCTCGTCGGAGTGGGGTGTGGATCCTCGGGGAAAGGAGCCGCGCGAGATAGCTCCACGTTGACGTCGCACACCCAGGCGAGGGGACCCACATTGAGCCAGGTGCCGGTGCACCCGGGGCCGCGCTGGCTGCCGTAGAGCGGAAGGAGCGCCCCAAGCATCGCCGCGCCCCGCCGAGGCGACTTGCGATCGGGCCGCGTCCAGAGGTACTCGCCCTGCCGCAGGATGCGCACGCTCCGCGCGTCTTTGGGCAGGGGTACCGAGGACTGCCACAGCGGTTGACTGTGCGCTGTGCCATCGCTGAGCGCGGCCGTACCCAGCGCGCCCAGCGCGACGAGCCAGGGAGCAGCGAACAGCAGCCACGGGCGATGTCCCACGTTGAGAGCGTAGCGCGTGGCGCTGGGGAGGGCCCAGTTGAGGGAAGCGGCGCGCCTCACCCCCGACCCTGGAGGCGCCCCGGACAAAAACAGCGCGGCCCGCGCCTGGCAGGGCACGGGCCGTGGTTTGGAGTAGTGCGAGATCAGCCGTGGTAGGTGAAGCGCATCTCGTGATCGCAGACCTTGAAGTAGTCGCCTTCGTTGATCACCTTGCGTTGCACCCGCTGACCCTGGTGCTCGATGCCGTTGGTCGAGCCCATGTCCACCATGTAGTACTGGCCGTTCAAGAACTCGATCATCGCGTGCTGACGCGAGACGTTCGGGTCCTTGATCGTCAGATCACTCGACTGCTTGCCGCGTCCGATGATGAAGCGCTCCTTGGTCACAGGGAAGCGCGTGCCTTCGTACTCGACGAATAGCGCCGGCGCCGGGTTGTATCCCTGTGGAGCCGCTGGTGCCATGCGTCCGGTTGGAGGCGGGGGTGGGGG
>JAUILJ010000983.1 GCA_030433055.1 Polyangia bacterium | reverse complement strand
CAGAGTGATCTTGAGCTCTGGTGTGCGCGACCTGACCAGCGGCTACAAGGCCTTCTCTCGGGAAGCGCTCGAGGCCATCAACCTCGACCGCGTACGCTCGAACGGTTACTCCTTCCAGATCGAGATGACCTACCGCGCACTGCAGCACGGGCTGAGGGTCGAGGAGGTCCCCATCGTGTTCGTGGACCGCCGCGCTGGGGAGAGCAAGATGAGCCGGCGTATCTTCGCGGAAGCGGTCGGTGTGGTCTGGAGGCTGCGCTGGCAGGCCCTCCGGAACAAGCTTTAGCCACCCCGCAAAGCCGTCGGGCTCAGCGCAACACGTCGCTCGAGTCTGGTCGTGGCTCAGGCTTCTTGAGCACGTAGATCTCGAAGTCTTCGATGCGCTCCACCGACTCGAAGCGCTCATCCAGGATGCTCTTCAGCTCGGGGAACGTCTCGTTCAAGCTGCGCCGCGAGTCCAGCGTGTCACCCGTTACCATCGGAAAGACGTCATTGCGCTGCACCACGATCACGCTGGGCGGCGTCTGATGGATCTCCCGCAGCATGTCCTTGCGGGCGCGCTCTCGGTCCCAGCTGGAGCGCTGGGCGACGTTGTAGATGTACTTCGTCGCGGGCTGGCGCTCGGCGAGCCAGTAGATCACGGGCTCGAACCCCCAGACCAGCACCCACTGCTTGCCGTCGCTCTGCTTGGCGACCGCGTCCGCCACCTGCTCGTCCGCGAACAGGTTGTAGTCGGCGACGTAGTAGAGTTCCTCGTCCAGTTGACGGGGTGACTTCAGCCACTCACCCGTGTACAGCGCCTGCATTCGCTTGGCGGAGCGATCCCAGAAGGAGCCGGGCACGTCCGTGGTCGCCGTCTGCATGGTGGCGAACAGGTAGACGAACGACGCGAAGGCCAAGATCCCCCCGGTACCGCCGGTGAGGCACAGCCGCCAGAGCTTCAAGAAGCCGACCCCGGCGATCAACGCTAGCAGGGGGAACGTCGCAGCGTAGTGATAGGGGAAGAACTTGCCCTGCATCGCGATGCCCGTGAGATGCATCGCGATGACACCCAGCAGGAGCAGCACGCCTTCCCGCTCCCGGCTGTGTACGGGCCGCATCAACAGCGCCGCGAAGATCCCAGCCGGCGCAAGCGCGCTGTAGCGGAAGAAGCACTGGGTGAAACCCCACCACAACATCGGGGGTGCGCTGCGCCCCTCCCAGCTGAGCGCGGTGTAGCCCGGCGTGAACTCGAACAGCGTCCAGGCCAGCGACCCCCAGGCACCCTTCGCCCAGAACCAGGCGGCGACCAGCAGGATCGGCAACAACGAGCTGGCGCCGGCGATCCAGATCGGCTTGAGCGATTCGAGGCGCGTCGCACCGTGCAACCACTCCCGGCGCGCCAGGTAGGCCGCACACACCAGCGCGCCACCTCCCAGCGGTGGCTTGAGCAGGAACGCACAGCCAAACAGCGCCCCCACCCCAATCCAGTTGTAGATTCGGCGCCGGCTCAGGTCGTCCTTCACGGTCAGCACCAGGGCTGCTGCCGTGAGGAAACCGCCGAAGGTCTCGGGTTGCGCCGTGTGCCAGAACTCGAGCTGCGCGTGCATCAGCGCCGCCAGGGCGCCAGCCAAGGTGCCTGCGCGAGTCTCCCCGAAGACGTAGAACGTGAAGCGCCGGAAGGCGAACACCATCCCGATGAGGCCGGCGACCTCCAGGATGCGCACACCCCACATCACCTTCCCGAAGAGCAGCTCGGCCAAGCTGAAGATCACGAAGATCCCCGGCGGCTTGAAGTCCCACAGGTCGCGATAGGGCATCTGCCCCTTCACGACGCCGCTCGCGACCATGGCGTAGATCCCCTGGTCCCTGCCGAAGGAGAACATGAGGATCTGCAGGGCGCAGAGTGCGATGACGATCCAGCTGGCGATCTCCAGGTAGCGCCCGAAATCAGTCGGGCGCGGCACCTGCGGGATCGATCCCACAGGCCGACCACTGCTGCGCGGGGCCACCACCGCGTCGCTATAGCGGAGAGTCGGCGCCGGACAAACCGTCCTGTAGGATCCGCAAACCCGCGGAATGCCCGGGCGATGTTCGGCGTTTTGGGCCCGCCGGTCGCCAGCTCGAGCTGCAGCCGTGCTTCAGTAAGCGAGCGGCTATGCTTCCACCCATGCTGCTCAGTGAGCTGGCCCGAGCTTCCCGACGGGTGGCCGACACACGGAAACGCAACGAGAAGCTGCAGCTGCTCGCCGCGACCTTGGCCGGCGCGAGCGATGGCGAGCTGCAGCTGGCCGTCCCGTGGTTGGCAGGAGTCGTGCTGCCTCCGCGTGCGGATGCTGGTTCGAACCAAACCAGCGGCAAGCTCGGGGTGGGGTGGGCCCCAAGCTGCTGTTCCAGACCGCTGACGTGCCTCCCCAGGACGAACCGAGCTTGACGCTGCTCGAGGTGGAGCAAGGCCTGAACGGGCTACGAGACCTCCAGGGGAAAGGCTCGGCCAATATCCGCGCGCAAATGTTGGGAGGGCTCTTCGCGAAGTGCACCTGGGAGGAGCAGCGCTTCTTGCGGGGCCTGCTCTCCGGGGAGCTACGCCAGGGAGCCCTCGAGTCGTTGGTGGTGGATGCCCTGGCCAAGAGCGCCGACCTGGAGCCTGGCGCAGTGCGCCGGGCGCAGATGTTGCTCGGCGACCTGCGCGAGCTGGCCCACCTCGCTCGTCAGGGGGACGCTGCGCTCCGGGCGGTGCAGATCCAGCTCTTCCGTCCGGTGCTGCCTATGCTCGCATCACCCGCAGAGGACGCGGCGGCTGCGCTGGCCCATCTGGGGAGCGCGCTGCTCGAGTGGAAGCTCGATGGCGCCCGCGTCCAGGTGCACAAGCGTGGGGACGAGGTTCGCGTATAC
>JAUILJ010000982.1 GCA_030433055.1 Polyangia bacterium | reverse complement strand
TGGCTTCGGGCCGCGTCGACAGCGCGTTCTTCGCGGTCGGCGGACCGAAGGTGGCCGAGGTCGATGCCTCTGTCGGCGGCGTGCGGTTCCTCACCGTCGAGGCCAATGACGAAACGCTTGCCGAGATTCAGGCGGTACGTCCGGCTTTCTACTTCTCCGAGGTTGCGCCGGCTCCTCCGCGCGGGCGGCCTCACGAACCAGACTGGAGGCGGTGTAGTCGAAGTCCCAAAAGATGTTCTCTGGGAAGTTCCTCAGCTCAGCGGTGGCGATGCGCGCGAGCCCGCTCGCGAAGGCTCGTTCACATCCACGGGGAACCTCGTCGCGGAGCGCCTGGCCCAGCTCGAGCAGCGGCGACGCGAACTCTCGCTCCGGGCAGAGCGAGCGTCGCAACACACCGCAGGCCGCCAAATCGGCATCGGCAGTGCTCAAGATATCGAGAAACTCGTCCAACGCTCAGCTCCCGCGGCTGAGGCGAAAGACCTTGTACCCGTCGCGCAACTTCGGTGCCTCGATGGTGAGGGTGTTGGTGGAGATCTCGCGCACGCGGCCACCGCCCTTCACGTCGCGGAGCTTCAAGCGGTCGCCCTCGGCGCCCAGGACGTCGCACAAGCCGAACGCGAAGTGCTGAACGCGATCTCCGGGTTCAGGATAGCCGACGTCTTCCTCGTCCTCCGAAGCCTCATCGATCGCCGCCTGCGCCTGAGCGGCCCACCCGGCGCTCGACCCGATCGCGGGAGCTCCAGTTCCCGCCTGTGCTGCCTGAGCAGCGCCTGCTACCTGGGTCCCGCCTTCGGTCAAGGGATAGACCAGCGCGTAGACCTCGTGGGCTTTGCCACGCAGGAGAATGCCCGCAACGACCTCACTCGAGTTCTCCTTCGCCCGCACGAGGCACACGGTGAGTGGTCCTTCTGCAGGTCCCATCAAGGACACCAAAGTCGCACGCCCTGGAATGCTCCGCATCGGAGCGCCGTCCCCAACCACACGGACCTCGGCGCCAGCAACTTCTCCCGACGCCTGTACGAAACCCCCACGGGCACCATCAGCCAGCGCCTTCACGACGTCAGAACCTGGTTTGAGCGTAAGCAGCCGGGGCGTGCTGGACATGGTCTTGTGGGGAGACGCGTGTGCGCCGGAACAACCGCTGGAGCTTTGGGGCAGCGTGCGGCCGGAGTCAAGCCACGGTCCCTGCAGCCTGGTCCCATGAGGCGCCAAAGCGCTGCGACGGATGGTGCTTGGCGGGTGAACGCTGCGGTCAAGCGTCGCACCCCCGCCTTGACGCCGGAGTGTTCGTAACTCATTGACCGCCGCATGGGGCGAGCGAGCGATGCGAAGCCAAGAGTAGCGATCGCGGGAGCCAGCGGTTTCGTCGGTCGACACCTGGTCGACCGGCTGTCGAGCGACCACGACGTGATCGCGCTTTCGCGCACCGCCCGCCCAGACCAGCGCGGAAACGTCGAGTGGAGGGAGGCCGATCTCTTCTCCGCAGGGAGCACCTTGGCAGCGCTGGAGGGAGCAGACGTCGCGATTTACCTTGTGCACTCGATGATGCCTTCATCCCGCCTGTTCCAAGGCTCGTTTCGAGACACGGACCTGTTGCTCGCAGACAACTTCGCGAAGGCCGCGGTCGCCAGCGGCGTGCGCCACATCATCTACCTGGGCGGACTAATTCCGCACGGTTCCACAAGCAGCCACCTGTCGAGCCGTAGAGAGGTCGAAGACGTCTTCAACGCCAGCGGGCTGCAGGTCACCGTGTTGCGCGCTGGTATGATCGTGGGGCCCGGCGGCTCGTCATTCGAGATCCTCCACTCCTTGGTGGCGCGGCTCCCGGTCCTGGTGTTGCCCGCGTGGACACAGAGCACCACCCAGGCGGTGTTCATCGATGACGTGATCGATGTGGTGGCCCGCTCCGTGAGTGAGAGCGAGTTCAGAGGACGTACCCTGGATCTGGTCAATGGAGAGGCCCTGACCTACGAAGCGCTGCTGCGCCAGACGACGGAGTTGCTCTCGATCCGACGCCCAATGGTGAGGGTGCCCCTCAATTCCACCGGCTTCAGCAAGCTCTGGGTCAGCCTCTTCGGCAACTCGTCGTACGAGCTCGTCTCACCGCTCGTCGACAGCCTGCGCTGCGACCTACCAAGATCCAAACCGGACCCACTGATCGCGGCGTCGATTCGCTACACGACGTATGCAGCGATGGCGGCGGAGAGTCTGCGCCGGGCCCCCCGCCCAAGCTCCAAGCGTCCCCGACGCCAGCTGAAGGAGCAGCGAAGCGTACGGTCGATTCAACGACTGCCGGTGGTCACGGGCCACGACGCGAGATGGATCACCGATCAGTACGCCCGGTGGCTGCCCTCCGCACTGCGCGCCGGACTCAGGGTCGTCCACGACGAGGAGCGAGAGCGCCTCGAGTTCCGCTTCGCCTGGCTGCCTTGGCCGTTGCTCGTGCTGGAGCGCCACTCGCCTGGCTCCGTCGCCGCGCGCGACAAACTGCACATCGTCGGCGGCATGCTCTCGCGCACGAACAACACCGGTTGGTTGGAGTTTCGCTTGGTTCAGGACGGGCGCATCACGCTGGCTGCGATCCACGAGTTCGTGCCTGCGCTTCCCTGGTACGTGTACCGCCTGACGCAGGCCCCGGTGCATCGCTGGGTCATGGGGCGCTTCGCCCGTTTCCTTACGGCGATGCAAGACAACGAGCTCAAACCAGCGACTTGAGGTTCCGCTCGACGCTGCCGACGTAGCCACCCCCAAACAGGTTCACGTGCACCATCAGCGGATAGAGCTGGTACAGCGGGAGGCGCTCGCGGTGCCCCGGAAGCAGCGGGTGCACTTCCTCGTATGAGTCGAACACCGCCTGGGAGAATCCCCCGAACAAG
>JAUILJ010000064.1 GCA_030433055.1 Polyangia bacterium | reverse complement strand
GAAGTGGTGCGGGACGGCGACCCGCGACAACTCGGGACGCTGCCATCCGACGAAGTGACCACCCCGAGCATCGAGCGGGCTGGCGACGCAGCGAAGAGCTACGCGGTCGTGCTTCGCTCAGGGGGCCAAAGCGGCAAGCTGGTCTTCGGTTGGCTCGACGGCGAGGGGCAACTCCAGGGCACGCTCGGCGCCGTGAGCATGCAGGACGCCTTCCTCGGTACCCCGAGCGTGACTACGAGCGACGCTCGAGCGCTGATCACGGTAGCAACGCGACCCGACGCTGACGCTTACTGGGGGATCACTCTTGCGAGCGCTCCACTTCGAGAACCTCCCAAGTCCAGCAAGAGCTTCACTCCGCCCCCTGGAGGCCCAGGGGGAGAAGCTATTTCCCCTGCCGCGAGCGCGCTCACCCAGGGCCGCTGGGTGCTGATGTGGACCGAGGGTCCGAAGGGCAAGCACCAGGTGAGAGCTCAAACGCTGGACGGAGATCTGATCTCGGTGGGTCCGGCGGTGCGCCTGTCGGCCGAAGACAGTGACGCCGGTCAGGGAGCGGTGATCGCCAGCGGAGATCGGGCTCTGGCCGTGTTTTTCGTACGCACGGCCGCTGGGGCTGAGCTATGGGGTACGGGTCTGTCATGTCAGTGATGCCTCCCGCAACCAAGCCCAAGGCGCTGCGAGTTCCGCGACGAACCGCCGCGTGGCTCATCGCCGCCGTCGTCGCGCTGTGTTCCAGCGCCTGTGTTCTTCCCACTCCGGGCCCCACGCCCGTCGCCCGCGGAATGGAGTTCCGCGCCGGTAACCAGCGCTACGACGCGTTCTTCACTGAGCTGCACGACCTGCAGGTCGAGCTCGCGGAAGCACCTGGCAAGCCAAAGGACGTGCGCTCCGGCCTGGCCGAGTACCTGGAGCTCGATGATCGCGCGTCCATGGCATTGGTCGCCCGCAAGCTGGAGTCGGAGGTCGAGCGCTTCAATCAGGCGGGCACCGGCTTCGAGTTCGAGATTGGTGGAGTCAACGCCGAGGGCGAGCCCAGCGTCGACGGCGGAGTCCGCGGCAAGCCGACTGAGGAGGCCGAGGCGTTCTACAAGGGAGTCCGCTCGAGCGCGCTAGCAGCCGCACGCCTCGAGGGGCAGATGCTGCGCGTTCGCACGCGGCTCGACGAGCTGGAAACGCAGATCCCCGAGCTCAAGCAAGACATCGAGAGGACGTTCTCGGGCGAGACTCCAGGGCGCCGCGCGGATATCGCCAATAACCTGGACGACGCGAAGAAGCTCATTCCGTTGATGCGAGACCGCGCGGACAAGGTGAGCACTGAAGTCCACTCCATCGCCCGACGGATCGAGAAGGCCATGGACTCCGAGGACCGCATTCAGGCCCCCGAGGCCGTAGAAGTCGTGGAGCCCACCGCACCCACGCCGCCTTCCGACGATGTCGAGGTGGTCGAGCCTGCTGGCGATGGCAAGCCGCCCAAAGACGGCGAGAAACCCAAGCCGGCTCCGAAGCCCGCTCCCAAACCGACGCCCAAGCCCGCTCCCAAGCCGGCACCCAAGCCCGCCCCCGCGAAGCCACCACCCGGCGACTTCGAGCCCTAGAAGCCGGTCGCTTGGGCAGGCGGCCATCAACCCTGCTCGGCGCGCAAGACCTACGCGCCCTTCCGCACGGCAACATATTCGCGTTCAGGGGGTGTTCACCTCGTCGGCCATCTGGGTCACCAGTGTGTTGAAGACCACCGGCTGGTCCCAGCTCACGAAGTGATTGCTCTCGTCGACGAGCTGAATCCCCCCGTGCCAGAGCTGGGCGTCCAGGTGCAGGCTCTCCAGATAGCTCAGGCGCACCGAGCGCTCGTACTTCCCGTGAATGATGCCGATGGGGCAAGGGTAGTCCTTCACCATGCCCACCTCGTCAGCCAACACCGCCAGGGACGCGGGTAGGTCGCCCCGCGCCCGAGGATCCGTCTTGCGAACCGAGCGGGCGAAGTGCTCAGGAATCTCGCTGTAGTAGACCGTCGCCTCCCAGTGGTGGATGTCCTCCGAGCTCAGACTGGCCGTCAGGTAGTGCGGACCGCCAGGCATCGGAAAGAAGGCCGCCCCCAGCTGCTCCGGCGTCGAGACCGGCGGCGTGCCGAAGATCAACGCCCCCGCTGGATCCGGGAGGAATTGGCCTGCCTCGATCAGCGCATGGCCCCCAAGGCTGTGTCCGACATAGACCGCGTCGTGCAGGCCGAGCGCCTCGCTGAAGGCGGAGATGGACTCGGCGTATAGCTGAATGCTGTAGGCGTTCGGCTCGCCGTCGATGCGTCGCGTGTCCCCGTGCCCGGGCATGTCGAAAGCAATCAGGCGATACTCACGCAGCGGGTTGACCGACCCGTCAGGCAGGGTCTGCGCGAACTGGCGCTCCCAGCACTCTTTCGAACACGAGTTCGAGTGCACGAAGACGATCGGAGGCGCGTCGTTCCCCGTATCCCAGTAGGCGAGCTTCTGTACGCCCAGTCTGGGCCCGGTGACGCGCACTCTCCGCGTCCTCAGCTCCCCCGGATGGTGCCGATGGTGCGCCTGAGCGCGCTCTGCGACTCCTTCACCGACGCCGTCGTTCGGCTCGCCCGAACAAGCCACCAACAAGCTCAGACAACCGAGTACCGGCCACACACCACGCAACGTTAGACCAACCATGGCTACTCCTTCCACGCTTCCGCGCGGCTCGGATAGACCACATCGGCGCGCCACCTTCAATACAGTGTTTCAACAAAGAAACTGCAACACCTGCAGAAACCGCCCACGCGCGGCGCCAGGACCGCAGCGGGCCAACGGGTCCACCAATGGTCGCGCTGCACAGTCCCAAGAGCCTCTCCCAAGGGTTGGGGGGGAGGCGCGGCTCCAAGCGCGACCACCGGCAGCGCTACCGTCCAGGCTCAGTCTTCGCCGGCTACGATCTTCGTGATCAGCTCTTGAGCGCGACTCACCTCAGCCTCCAGCGCCACCTGGAGCGCGATCCGGCCGGTCGTCGAGCGCCTCACGAAATTGTCTAGGTAGCGCAGAGACGCGTCCGTCTCACCAAGGTGAAACGTGATCTCGCCCAGCACGAACTGGCCATAACCTTGACCGCACGGAACTGACTCGAGCGCGTCGCGTAGCTCGCGCAGCTCTTCGAAGACCGAGTCCTCCCCAAGCTCCAGGCGGGCCAGGGCGAGCTGAGCACGATACAGCGGCTTGTCTCGAGTACCCCAGCGCACGGCGCGCTCGAGCGCACCAATCGCGGGACGATGCGAACCGGCCAGATACAGCGAGCTACCCAGGGTCCAGAGGTGAAACGCCCGGCGAGATGCCGGACACACGCGGGTGGCGATCCGAAGGTGCTCGACGGCGCGGCGGTGGTCACCCAGCCCCAGACAGGCGCGAGCCGCATCTTGACGGGCCACATCGGGCATCACGCCGGTCGCAACCGCGAGCACGGCGCTCTCCAGCGCCTCGCGAAACCTCCGCCCCTCCATCTGAGACAGGTAGAGCTGCCGCAGGAGCAGCGCTCGCGTGTCCAGATCGACACCGTCGGGGTGCGCCAGGCCGCGTTTCGCGTACTTCGCCCGGGTAGCGGGCGTACGTGCGCGAGAAGCCTTTTGCAGCAACAATTCAGGGCTTTCACTGCCACGAGGACGGGCTCGTGCCAGTGGCGGCGCGGGACACGATTCCCGAACGGCTCGATCGCGAGAGCGCGACATTTGTAGTGTAAAATTAGCAGCACCTGCACAACCGTCCAGATTTCGACAAAAAGGGTTCCGCTCGCTGCACCAAACAACGTCCTACAGCGGCTTTCTGGCTCCCGTGACCCAGTCTGAGGGCTTGATGAGGCGAGCCTCTGGGCCTATTGAAGCTGCGCCGCACTGAGTCAGGAGCTCCAGGGCTACCCCCAGCTCGTCCGGAGCCGACCGACAATCGTCGGCTCCCGGGCGCTCGCGGCGCCAGTTTCGCCCGCCGAGGCGCGAACTCATCCCCTCGAAAGCGCTTCATGGTCTCCAGAGCCCTCATCCTCACCTTCTCCCTCACCGCGTGCCTGCTCGGGACTGCCGGCTGTGGTCACCCGGCAAGCAAGAGCGAGTGCAAGGAGCTCGCCGAGCACATCGCCCGCTTGCGGCTGCAAGGTCGAGGCTTCGACGAAGCCGAGGTGAATCGACGGGTCGCCGAGGCCGAGAAGGACCCGGAGTACCAAAAGACGATGGAGGGCTGCGTGGGCAAGCGCATCACCGAGTCTTCACTGGCGTGTGTCAGGAACGCGAAGTCACCCGAGGAGATCAAGACCAAGTGCGCCCGCTGAGCGCGGCGAGCGTTGCGCGTAGGCAAGGCGTCGTTCGGCTCGGCCTGCTCGCCGCGTCCGTTTCCGCACTCTGCTTCGGCTGCGGCAAGCCGGTCGAGCAACGTGAGTGCGACCAGATGCTGGATCGCTACGTGGAGTTCTTGATGCACGACCAGGAGCCCGACGTGCCCTTCGAGGAGGTGCGCCGGAAGCAGCGCGCAGCTCGGGCCAAGGCGGAGAGCTCTCCGGAGTTCGCCGCGTGCACGAGCCAGGTCAGTCGCAAGCAATACGACTGTGCGATGCACGCCCCGAACGCCGATCGTTTGGAGCAGTGCCTGGTGTTCTGAACCGCTAGTGAGGCGGATCTGTGATTCGCTGAACGAGTCGATGCAGGGTTTCCTCGTCTCAATAGACGCGCGAAGGCGCAAAACTCGCTCGCCCACGCCCCCTGGGGGTGAGCGAGTTTTGTAGCGAACTACGGAGACAGGACACTAGGTCAGCGCCGGGCTACGCGTGAGGCGCCAACAAGCTCTCGAGCTTGGCCACCGCTCGAGGCACGTCCACCTCGACGTCCATCAGGTCTCGCAGCGGGTCTTCTCGCTCGGCCATGCGCGCGGGTACCGTGAACATGGTGTACGCCGCCGGATCCAGGGCGAGGTGCACTTCGTCCCACTCCAGGGGCGTACTCACCCGCGCTCCCGGGTAGGCCCGCACCGAATAGGGACCAACGATCGTGCGCGACCTCCCGGTCTGCCCGACATCGATCAAGATCTTGCCTCCACGCTCGGTGACTCGGCGCTCCATCGTGGTGATGTCTTGGTGGCGGAGCCAGAGCAGGCGCCCGATCAATTCCACGAGGATTTTCGCAGTCTCGAAGGGCACGCCACCGCCTCGCGCCGCGTCGCCCATGGGAATCATCACGTGCATGCCCGTCTGCCCGCTGGTCTTGGGAAATCCGACCAGGCCGAGCTCCGCCAGCAGGTCTCGCAACGAGAGCGCCAGGGTCACGGCGTGGCGGAACGGGTTGTCCGCCATGTCGAAATCGATGGTGAGGAAATCGCAGGTGTCGAGCGAGCCTTCGCGACACGCGAGGACATGAATCGGGATACAGCCGAGGTTCGCGATGTGAATCAGCCCATCAGCGTCGTCTATCAGGAACGTCGATACGGTCTTACCGTCCCGCTCTTCGTGGCGGATCTGGAGTGTCCTGAGCCAGTCCGGAGTGCCCTTCGGCGCATTCCATTGATAGAAGTTCTTACCGGCGATTCCGTCCGGATAACGGACAAGCATGATAGGGCGGCCCTTCAGGAACGGAAGCAGTGTGTCTGCAATGGCCGCGTAGTATTCACATAGCTCACCCTTGGTGTAGCCCTCATCCGGCCAGAACACCTTGGCTTGATTGGTGAGGCGCGCGCGGGTGATCAGGCGCTCCCCTCGCCCAGCGCTCGACCGCGACTGGTGGGCTTCCACCGAAGCGGATAGCCGTGGCAGGTCCAAGCTCCCTGCTTCGGGAGCGATCTCCAGCCGTTGCTCACCCGGCATCGCAGTACAGTCTTGGGGATCCACGTCGCTGCGTAGGCCGCGGAAGACCGGGAACCTCAGAGAGCCCGAGTCCGACCAGCCTAGATAGCGAACGCTCACCACGTAGCGCGGCTCTACGAAGTGGCGCTCCATCGGTGCTCGCTCGAGTTCACCTCCCGCCGGACACTCATCGACCTCAATCGAGCGCAGCAGCTCGAGCAGCTGATCCTGGGTCGCGTCGTCGAGACCCGAGCCGACCTTCCCGCGAAGCTTGAGTTCATCGCCTTCATAGGCGGCGAGGATGAGGGAGCCCAGCGTACGCGAGCGCCTCTTGCGCTCCCAGCCGACCACCACGAACTCGTCGTCTCGCTCCGTCTTGATCTTTACCCAGTCTTCGAAGCGCTTGGGGCCGGGCCGGTAGATCGCGTCTTTGCGCTTAGCGACGATGCCCTCCAGCCCTTCGTGCTTGCACAGCTCGAACAACGGACGCCCGTCGTCACTCAGGTGGTCCAGCGCCCGCAAACGTCCTCGCCCAGGCAGCAGCCGCATCAGGATCTCCTTGCGCTTCAGCAACGGTAGTTGCGTCAGGTCCCAACCCTCGATCGCAAGCACATCGAAGACCATGTAGACCACGGGGACGTCTCGGCGAGCCCTCGCAACGTCCAGGGGCCGGGTCGCGTGAATGCGTGTGGCCAGGCGCTCGAAGCTCGGCTTTCCTTGTTCGTCGAATGCCACTATTTCGCCATCCAGCACGATGCGCCGCGGCGCGAGCGCCCGCACGGATCGCACGACCTCCGGATACGTGAGGGTCGCCGCCCGTTGCTTGCGGTAACGCAAGCTGACGTCCTCCCCTTGCTTGTCCGCAACGATGCGCACTCCGTCCAGCTTCAGCTCGTAAATCCGCGCGGCATCGTCGAGCGTGGCGCCTTCGGTGGCGCAGAGCATCGGACTCAGCTTGCTCACATCGAGCGTCCTGCGCTGGGCGCCAGCCTCCTTTGCAAGGCCAACCAGCTCATCCACCAGCTCACGCTTGCTCTCCAGCTGGTCCACGCGAAGGCCGGAGATCACGCTGTACGGTTCCTCCCCCACGATGTCACGGTCGTTCGAGTATGCGTCGGTCTTCTTGAGCAGTAGCCACTGAGGCTGCTTCGGCTTGGGCTTCTGATGGGAGCCTGTCTCGACCAAGGCGAAGCGGCCCTTCAGCTTGTAGCCGTCCAACCAGAAGTCTACCTTGCCCTTCCCCAGCCCGTCCTCAACCGTATCCTCGAGGTAACGTACCGTGCCCGTATCCCAGACGATCATCGGGCCGGCGCCGTAGTTGCCATCGGGGATCACGTCCTCGAAGTCCAGGTATTCGAGGGGATGATTCTCGGTCTGCACCGCGAGCCGCTTGTCGATGGGATTCAGGCTAGGCCCCTTGGGCACCGCGAAACTGAGCAGGGTGTTTCCAGCCTGAATGCGGAGGTCGTAGTGCTCCCGCGAGGCGTCATGGAGGTGCACGACGAAGGATCCAACGCGGGTGCCTGAGGCGGATCCTGCGGTCGCGAAGGGCTCATTGGTGCGCCCCGGATCGCGCTTCTCACGATACTTGCGGAGCGGATCTTCGCGCTGCTCGGGGGAGTCGGGTTTCGCCACGGATGTTCAGTCAGGCTGCGGTTGGATGATGGTGCCACAGCAACCTCGGAGCGACGAACAACGCGGTGCCGCCTCACCCCCTGCCCTGCCACCCTAGGCGACGACTCGCACAGCCAGGCAGGCGACCTTGTGCGCGCGGAAACGCGATGGAATGCGACCTGGCGACGCTCAATCCGGGCCCACCACTGGACATCTGAGCGGGCCCCCTTATGCAAGCGCCGCGGACCGTGAGGATCAGCGCGCGAAACCCGCCAAAAGCGCTCCCCGGCGCTGCCTGGATGTTGGAGGTTTGCCTCCCTGGCCCGTAGCATTGCGCTCATGGCGGCACGCGCGATCAGTTCCGGAACCATCAGCTTCGGCCTGGTATCCATCCCGATCAAGCTCTTCACGGCGGCTTCGAGCCAGTCGGTGAGCTTCAACATGCTCCACGCCGAGTGCGGTAACCGGATCAAGCAGCAGCTCTACTGCCCGGTGTGCGACGTGGTGATCGACCGCAAGGACACGGTCAAGGGCTACGAATACACCAAGGGCCAGTTCGTACAGTTCAGCGATGAGGAACTGAAGAAGCTCGAGGCGGAGCGCAGCAGCACCCTGGAGATCGTGGAGTTCGTGCCCCTGGAGACGGTTGACTTCATCCAGGTCGAGAAGAGCTACTACCTCGGTCCCGACAAGGGAGGAGACAAGGCCTACAAGCTCCTCGCGGAAGCGATGCGTCGCAAGGAGCGCGTCGCGGTGGGCAGCTGGTCCGCGCGTGGCAAAGAACAACTGGTGATGATTCGCCCCTACCTAGACGGGCTCATCCTGCACCAGCTGTATTACGCTGGGGAGGTGCGTGCCTACGACGACGTCGACAAGGGCGCGACGTTTACCTTCAGCGACGCGGAGCAGGACCTGGCCGACAAGCTCCTCGACCAACTCACGGTCGATGAATTCGACTCGGAGAAGTTCAAAGACGCCTACGCGTCGCGGGTGCTCGAGGTGGTCGATCAGAAGGTCGCCGGGCAGGAGATCACGCTGGCGCCGGAGCAACCCAAGGCGCAGATCATCGACCTGTTCGAGGCCCTCAAAAAGAGCCTCGCCCAAGGTAACGATGCCGAGGATGGCTCCGCCGAAGAAGCCAAGGACGGAAAGAAGCCGAGCGGCAAGAGCGCGGACGCCAAGAAGACCAAGGCCAAACCCGTGAAGAAGGCGGAGCCGACGGCGAAGAAAGAGCCGAAGACCCGGGCCAAGAAGACGTCCACCGGCTGAGGCGCTGGCCCGTGAGCGACGAGCCCCCGCTGGACGACGTGGTCGTGATGGAGATCGAGGACAGCCTCGACCTTCACACGTTTCAGCCTCGAGACATTCCTCTGGTGGTGGAGGACTACGTCGAAGAAGCCTATAAAAAGGGTTTCCGCGAGGTAAGGCTGATTCACGGACGAGGCAAGGGCGTTCAGCGCGCCCGAGTGCAGCAAGTCCTCGCGCAGTCGCCCTACGTGAGGGAATACCGCGACGCCCCGGCGACACGCGGAGGCTGGGGGGCGACCCTCGCCTGGCTCAAAGACCCGAAGGCTTGATACTCACTCGAGAGGCATGTCCTGCCCCATGCGGGCGAAGAACGCATCCAGGCTCTTTTCCGGGTCGACGGGATACTCCGCTTCGAGCAGCTGCGCCTTCTCCATTCTGTCCAGGCGGAAATTCCGGAAGTCCTCACGCAGCTCGCAGTAGGCGAGCAACGTCCACACCTTGCCCCAGAAGAACGCACCCAGCGGCCAGACGGTGCGCTCGCTGCTCTGCCCATCCCCCCTCTGGTAGCCGAACCTCAGCTTCTTGCGGTCGAAGACGGCCTGGCGCACCAGGGTGAGGTTGCCCGAGCTTCGCTTGTCGAGAGGCAAGGGGGAGAAGAGCGGTGTCTGCTTGAGCAGAGGCTTGAGGTGCTTGGGCAACACCGACTCCACCTTGGAGATCACCGAGCGGCTGGCCTTGCCAAGCTCGTGATCCCCGAAGCTCGCGACGATGCGCGCGCCCAGGAGCAGCGCCTGTATTTCATCCGCGTCGAACATGAGCGGCGGCAAGTCGTAGCCAGCGCGCAGGGAGTAGCCGACCCCTGCCTCTCCATCGATCTGGGTGCCGGTCGACACGAGATCGCGGACGTCCCGATATACGGTCCGCTCCGAGACCTCGAGCTCCTCGGCGAGTTGCCGCGCCGTGAGGACCTTGCGGCGGCGCAGCAGTTGAATGATCTGAAACAGACGATCGGCGCGACGCATCGACACGGACTGTACTGCAAAGCGGCGAAGCTACCGAGCCACGGAAGTACGCGAGCGGCCCCCCAGCGTGCGTCGAGTGAGCCCGACGCACGCTGAGCGCTCGCGTTTCATGGCGTCGAGAGGCCCACGACATTGCCCTCTGGATCCTCGAACAGTGCGACGCGAATTCCAGCGACGGGAGTGGGCGGAGTGACGACCTTGCCTCCCAGGGCCACGGCGCGGTCGAGGCTCGCTTCGAGATCCTCCGTTTCTACGTAGAACGTGATGCGATGGCTGAAAACTCCGCCGCGCGCGCCAATGCCTCCAGCGATCCCCTTGCCTCCTGGGGGTGAGAGCACGCCGTAGCCCGTCGGGGCGTCCCGATTCAGCTGCCAACCAAACAGCTCACCGTAGAAGCCTTGAAGCTTCTCGGTCTTGTCTCCACGTACCTCGAACCACACGACTGGATGCTGACTCATTGAACTCTCTCCTTCTGAACAGGCCGCCAACCCAGCGCTGGCGCAGTCCAAGAGATAGCGACCTCGCCCTGACAGCGTGTTGTCAGGAGCTGTCACGAGCCGGATCGCTCCTGACAACGGTGTGTCAGCGGCGCTCGCTCGGCCGCCCCTGTCGTTGATTTCTTGGCCCGCTGAGGCAGGCCCAGCTAGGGCTCTGCAAAGACGCAGAGCGACCGCCATCGAGTGCGCGCCGCCCACAAGCGGGGGAAACGACGATGAACGTAGGAGCACGCGGAAAGGCCACGCTGGTGGTGATCGAGTACGGCGGCAGCTGGCCGAGCTGGCTCGAGCCAGGTTGCA
Source organism: Polyangia bacterium (assembly GCA_030433055.1). Taxonomy (GTDB): domain Bacteria; phylum Myxococcota_A; class Polyangia; order Polyangiales; family Polyangiaceae; genus JAHBVY01. The sequence continues at coordinate 5,194 of JAUILJ010000064.1, read as the reverse complement.
CCAGGAACGGCAACATGGCCGTGGTCGCTCAGCACTACGAGGGGCACCCGAGTGAGCTCTTGACCCAAGTGGCCAATCGAATTTCCCGCTTGGAAAATGGCGGCTGGGACTTGCAGCGCGTCGTGCTGGTGAGCAACGGGCGCGTCGATCACGACGCCGAAACCAGCCGTGGCGTGCTGTGCCGCGGACTCATGGCGCGCCTCGAGAAACTGGGGCGTGGACAACTGATCCTGACGTACGGCACCACCGACGATCGGCGGGTGGAGCGCGGTCTGGTGCGCTGGGTGCGTACGTTGGAAGTCGACCGCACCACCCCACGCATTCAGATCGGCCTGCGAACGCCGCCGACGCGCCGCGCTCGGGTCGCGCTCGTGAAGAGCGCCTGACAGCGGCAGCACCGCGAAAGCCACACGGCCAGCGGCTGCGCAGCGGACCGTCGTCGTTCAAGCGACTGGCCTCCGGCGCAAAACGTGTCATATCGGGGCGCCGTGGCAGGGAGGCAGAACATTCAAGAGCTACGCGAGCGAGCGCTGAGCGACCTCGAGTGGCCTGTGTTGTGCGCGGAGCTCGCGAGGTTGTGCGCAAGCGACGCGGCGCAGGCGCGCCTCTGCGAGCTGGCTCCGGAGCCCACGCTGGCCCTCGCCGCGACCCGCGCCCGCCTCAGTCAGGCAGCGATCGACGCCGAGCAAGGTGACGCGCCATTGCCACGGGTATCGACGCCCGACGTGCTCGATGCGCTGGACGGCATCACGCGGCAGCGCGTTCTGGCAGGGCCCGATCTCCTGACGGTGCTGATGTTGTTGCGGGATGCCAGCGCGTTGCGGCGCTTTGCGCAGAGCCAACGAGCAGCGCGCGCAGAGCTAGCGGAAGCGCTGGACTCCGCACCCGAGCTGGGCGGCCTCGAACTGGAACTCGAGCGCTGTCTGGAGCCAGACGGCACAGTGAGCGACGCCGCGAGCCCGGAGCTCTCCCGGGCCCGAGCCCTGGTCAGGGACCGCCGGCGTGAGCTGACCACGCGCCTGCAGCGCCTGGTCAACAAGCACGGCGACAAGCTCGCGGGTGGCTACTACGCCGAGCGCGACGGCCGCTATGTGTTGCCAGTGCGCTCCGACTCCCACGGCACCATCGACGGCATCGTGCTCGGCTCGAGCGGTTCTGGCGCGACGCTCTATGTGGAGCCTCGCGAGCTGGTGGATCTGGGGAACAAACTGCGCATCGCCGAAGCCGATGCTGAGCGGGAAGAGGCGCGGGTCTTGGCGCGCCTCTCGGCCCACGCTTCGGGTCTGGGCGCAGAGCTCGCCGTCGCATACGAGGCACTCCTGGAGGCCGAACGCCTGGTGGCCATGGCGCGCTGGGCCGCCAAGGTGTCTGGCCTCGTGTTTCCTCCGGGAGAAGATCCATCGATCGAGGTGCTGTCGATGCGCCATCCATTGCTGGCCGCCGGGGAGGAGCCGGTGGTCGCCAACGACATCCGGCTTCACGCTGGCCACGCGCTGGTCATCTCCGGGCCGAACGCAGGCGGCAAGACGGTGGCGCTCAAGTGCCTGGGTCTGGCTGCGCTGATGGTGCGCGCAGGCGTGCCCATCCCGGCGGCGCTGGGCTCGAGGGTCGGGTTCTTCGATGAAGTGCTCAGTGACATTGGCGACGATCAGTCGCTGGCGCTGTCGCTCAGCACCTTCAGCGGCCATGTGCGAAACCTGGCGCTGATGCTCGAAACCGCGCAGCGCGACCAGAACGGAGCAGCGCCCGGTGGCACCTTGATCCTGCTGGACGAGCTCGCGGCGGGGACGGATCCCGACCAAGGCGCAGCGCTGGCTACGGCCGTGCTCGAAGCCCTGGCGGAAGCGCGCGCTGCCGTCGCGGTCACCACCCACTATGAAGCGCTGAAGGAGCTGGCTGCGCGAGATACGCGCTTCGAGAACGCCTCCGTCGGCTTCGACATGGCCGAGCTCGCGCCGACCTTCGAGCTGCGCCTGGGGATCCCGGGTCCTTCGAGCGCGCTCGCCGTCGCTCAGCGCTTCGGCATGGCACCAGCTGTCGTGGAGCGAGCCAAGGCGCTGCTCCCCGAGCAACGCCTGCTGCGCGATGAGCTCCTGGATACCATCGAGCGCCAGCGTCAGGAAGCTGCGCAGGCGCTCTCCTCGGCCAAGGCGCTGGAGCTCGAGACGCAGGTCACCCGCAACAAAATCCAGGCAGAAACGCTAGCTACCGCCAAGCGAGAGCGAGAGCGCTTGGAGCGTGAGGCGCGAGACCTCAGCCAGGCGGTGCGCCAGGCGCGCGCCGAACTGCATCACGTGACCCAGCGCCTGCGCGCCCAGGAGCTCTCGCAGCGAGAGCTCAAAGAGCTGGAGAAGCAGGTGGACGATGCCGGGCGACAGCTTGGCATCGGCGGTCGCCTCGACCAAGCCACCCGAGGCACGCCTGGGGGTACCGCACCCGACGCGGCTCAGCTCGTCGTGGGCACTCGCGTGCGTGTGCTGCCTGGTGGGCAGGTCGGCGATGTCGCCGAAGCGCCCGTGCGAGGCAAGCTACGAGTCAGGGTAGGCAGCCTCACCCTGCTGTGCAAGCTGGAGGACGTGCGCTTGGTCAGCGATCGCGAGGCCCCGGTTGCTGCCGCACGGAATACGGCAAGGGGCAAGAAGTCGAAGTTCACCAGGTCGCCCAGTGAACCGAAGGACGAGGTCTTGTTGCGCCACGACGGCATCACCTTGGACCTGCGAGGCTGGCGCGTCGACGACGCACTGGATGAAGTCGATCGCTTCACCGATAGCCTGATGCAGCGGGGCGAGCCCGCAGGCTTCGTGCTCCACGGTCACGGCACCGGCGCGCTCAAGCAAGCGGTCAGAGAGCACTTGCGCGCCGGCGCGGCCATCTCGCGCTCACGAGCAGCGGAGCGTGAAGAAGGCGGAGACGCCTTCACGGTGTTCTGGGTGCGTTGACCGGGACCAACCGCCAGCGCGTCAGGCGCTCTGCTTGAGCGCGGTGGTCTTGAGCAGGGGGAAGCCCAGGGCCTCGCGCTGAGCGAGCCACGCGACCGCAACGGCGCGCGCTATCGCGCGGACGCGGCCGATGAAGCGAACTCGCTCGGTGACGCTGATCGCGCCACGCGCGTCGAGCACGTTGAACGCGTGCGATGCCTTGATCACGAAGTCGTAGGCAGGCATCACCAATTGCTGCTTGGGATCCTCGCTGCGGCTCAGCAGGCGCTTCACTTCGGCCTCCGCGTGATCGAACGCGCGGAAATGAGCCTCGACGTCGGCCTCTTCGAAGTTGTACGTCGACCACTCCCACTCGTTGCGGTGGAACAGATCGCCGTACTTGACCTGGTCGTTGTAGGTCAGGTCGTAGACAGTATCCACGTCCTGGAGATACATGGCGATGCGCTCGAGGCCGTACGTCAGCTCACCGCTGACGGGCTTGCAGTCGAAGCCCCCGGCTTGCTGAAAGTAGGTGAACTGGCTGATTTCAAGGCCGTCCAGCCAGACTTGCCAGCCCAGCCCCCAGGCGCCGAGGGTAGGGCTCTCCCAGTCATCCTCGAGGAAACGTACGTCGTGCTCCAGGGGCTTGGTGCCGATCGCTTCGAGGGACTTCAGGTAGAGATCCTGAATGTCCAGTGGGCTCGGCTTGAGGACGACCTGGAACTGGTGAAACTGCTGCAAGCGATTCGGGTTGTCACCATAGCGGCCATCCGTCGGGCGCCGAGAGGGCTCGACGTACGCCGCGTTCCACGGTTCCGGGCCCAAGCTGCGCAGGAACGTCGCGGGATTGAAGGTGCCGGCGCCGACCTCGGAGTTGTACGGCTGAACGATGAGGCAGCCCTGATCGGCCCAGAAGCGCTGCAGGTTGAGAATCAGATCCTGGAAGTGCATGGGAGGTCCGGTTTGGCTGATGAACGGGCAGCTGTCTACGACTTTGTCCCAGCGCATCTCACCCCCAAAAAAGCCGGGGGAGCGCGAGCCCTAGCCTTCGACGGCGACGCCGGGTTCCGCTTCGTCCGAGCTAACGTCAGCTTCCGGCAGCTTGGCCTTGTGGACAGAGGACGCTCGCACCGAACCAGCCGCCGCGGGTGGTTTCGCGGTCAGGGGGGGAGGCGCGCTGGATCGCGTGCCTGGGGACTCAGGGAAGCGAGCGTTGAAGGCTTCAGCCAACATGGGGCCCTCCACCTCGTGCTTGAAGAACACGAACGCTTCACGCCAGCGCTGCTCCGACACGCGAGCGGCCCAGTCGTCGAGCTCAGCGTCGCTGTAGGAGGTGTCCTCCCGTCGCATGCGGAGGTAGCCGAAATTCGTCGTCGCAACGAGCGGAGGCGCCTTCGTCTCAGTGTCTAGGTCGCCGCCACACAACGCGGCCTTGCCCACAGAGAGCGCGCTGTAGACCTCATCGCAGAACCACGAGGGGTGGCGAAACTCGATCACCGGTCGACACTCACCGGGCAGTACCGCGAGGAAAGACTCGAGCAGCGGAACGTCCTTCTTCAGGAACGGCGGCAGCTGAAACAACACCGCCCCCAGGCGCTGCTCCAGGATCGCGATCACCTTGAACAGGTAGGCGACGGAGTCATCGACGTCGCGCAAGCGCTGGCGATGGGTGATGCGCTGGGACGCCTTGATCACGAACCGGAAGTCCTCCGGCACTTGCTCCGCCCAGCTCGCCACCACCGACGATTTGGGCATGCGGTAGAAGGTGTTGTTGATCTCCACCGCGGGCAGGCGCTCCGCGTACACCCGCAACATGTCGCTCGCCGACACGTCCTCCGGGTAGAAGCTGCCCCGCCACTCCTTGTAGCTGAAGCCGCTGGTGCCTGCCAAAACGCGCATCGACAGCAGGGTATCCTGGAGCACCAGCGGACCGCAACGCTTGGCACGCATCTTGTCTGCGGCTGTCGCTCAGACACCGGCGTCGACACCGGCAGCTCCGCTGGTCAGGAGCACAGCATCACGACCAGCCCCACCAAGACGAGCTGGAGCAGCATGACACCGATCCCGACACCCAGGCCCACGGGAACCCGGATCAACCAGTGCCAGCGCTCCGGGCCGATGCCAACACGCGCAAAGTGAACCGGCAGTGACAGCGGGCCAAAGACCACCACCGCTGCGCGAAAGCTGGCTTCGTTCCAGGCACGCTCCTGGGCGGCGCTGGGGAGCAACCGCAGGCTCAGCCGCACGATCCACCAAGGCAAGGCGATGTTGAGCAC
>JAUILJ010000063.1 GCA_030433055.1 Polyangia bacterium | reverse complement strand
CGAGCCGCGCGGACAGCGACCTGAACATCTGGACCATCACGCTGGAGCCGGGCGCGCGCTGGACCATACCACCCACCCTCGCGACCAGCCATCGCCTGCTCTATCTATTTCAGGGCAGCAGCGTGGAGTTCGCCGGTGAAGCCTTCGGCCCCAAGCGGGTGCTCGCCGTGGAACCCGACGTGGCGCTGGAGCTGGTGAACGGCGACACCCAGGCAGAGATCCTGATGCTGCAGGGCAAGCCGATCGGAGAGCCCGTGGCCAATCAAGGTCCGTTCGTGATGAACACTCAAGAGGAACTGCGCCAGGCGTTCGCGGACTACCGCCGCACCGGCTTCGGGGGATGGCCCTGGGAGTCTTCGGGCCCGGTTCACGCTCGCGAACAGGGGCGCTTTGCCAAGCACCCCGACGGGCGGCGCGAAGAGCCTGGCAAGGCGCCGGCAGAGTAAGCTCGCGACTCCCGGTCACTCAGAGTGCGAGACGCAGTGTCCTTCCCCGCGGAAGTGACCTACGGTCGAGGTGAGCGCCTGGACGAAATCATCCAGAGTGTTCACACCGCTCGCGCTGCCCGTGCCGTAGGTGCCCTCGGTGATGTCGAACAGCTCCACCGCAGCCAGCTCTTCACGCGTGATTTCACCGTCTGCGTTGCTGTCAGCGCCGGCGATGCTGTTGAAGCGCAAGACTGCGTTCTCGGAGGTGAGATCATCGTAGAACAGGTGGTCGCCGTGCACCGTCAGTTGCACCTTCTCGATGCCGCCGTTGGCGATCAGGATGCCCTGGCGGACCTCATCGCCAGCGTCATCCACTTGCACGCATTTCATGTAGTGGGTGGAGTTCGAGAAGCCCCACTTGAACGATTTGGTGTCCGTGCCATTGGTGGCGGTGCCCTCGACGTACACTCCGAAGCCGTTGCTGGTCATCAACGTCACGTCGGCGTCGGTCACGCTGCCGCTCTTGGCAGGGGCGCCGACCGGGCCAATCCGATAGTTCACGGTATCGTAGGTGCCCGAGCTGATCTTGCTGCTCTGCCAGAGTTGTTGAGGTCCGGGTTTCGTGAGGTCGACGAGCCAGACGTCATCGACGCTGGCGCCGCCTGATTTGTTGGAGTCCTGGATGGCGATGTTCCCGATCTCGATCAGGAACTTGGAGTAGGTGACGGTCCATCCGTCCTCGAACTCGGAGCCCGGAATTTCTTGCTCGATGTAGTCCTCACCATACACGTTGAAGCTGGCTTGCCCCTCCCCCCCACCTGCCTCGTCGTCCGAGGAGCTGCAGCCCGCTGCTGCGATGAGCGTGAGGGTGCAAGCCAGGCTGAGGGCTAGCGGCGAGCGACTAGGGGCGAGATATGACATCGTTCCTCCTTGATTTCATTTGTGGAAAATACTGACGGGGCAAAGCTCCGCCCGGCGCAGGATGGACCGCGCTGCTGAACCGATGGGTTGTGGGCCCCGCACCTAGTCGGGGACGAAACTGAAGCGGTAGGCCACCGCCTGGCGCAGACCCCGAGCAAAGGCGTTGTGGAGCGGCGCGAGGGTCGCGTCCTCGTTCGTGATCTCCACCACGCTGCCGTCGGTGGGTGGCGTGACGCGTGACAGGTCGAGCTGATCCACCCAGTGACTCGGGTCGACGGTGAGTACGATCGTCCCGTCGCCTGAGATCACAGCCTCGCCGGAGCCAGCGCTGTCATCGAATGGACAGCCTTCGATGGTGGGTACGCCGTTGGTGTCGAGTACGTCGGCTTCGCTGGCGGAGACCTCGATGTCGAAGCTGACGGAGCCTTGAGTGACTGTCGCCACGAGGTGGGCCACCGCCCCGTTCAGAGCGCTAGCCGCTGGCCCTGTGGGAGGGGCACCGAAGCTGAACCAACCCGAGCGATAGGTTCCGGTGACTCCTGCGGCGTCTGCCAGCTCGTCGGGCGTGTTCAGCAGGTCCACGCTGCTCGGCGTGAGCCTCTCTCCCAGCTCGGCTCCAGCCACGTAGTGCCCCGGGTGCGCCTGCGCTTCCGGGAGCTGGAGCCAATTACCCGACGGAAATAGATCTCCGCGAAGGGCGCGCCGGGTTTGGGGGGGAGCCGGCACCGCGCTCGCGTAGCGCCGCGAACCGTCCCCTGGCAGGACCCCTATCGCCGCCCCCTCGAAGTAACGCAACTCCCCCACGCTGAGCTCCACTTGCTTGAGCTGGATCTGCCAGTCGAAGCCATTGCTGAATGGCGCCCGGGCGATCTCCGCCAAGTCTACGCGGGTGTGCAGCGTGACGCGTTTGCCTGTGGTGCTCGTGACCTCGTCACCACAACCGCTCTGGAGAGTGGCGGCGGCGAGCCACGAGGCGTAGAGAGCCAAACCGAGCGAGAGGCGCTTCGCGACCTTGGATAAGTTGCCTTGTGGAATTTGCATCGCGAGCTCCTGGGGCTGAACGGTCCTAGATGAACAGCGTCAGCGTGGCCATTATCGTGCGTGGCGCGCCGGCGGAGATGTGACGGACTGGCAGCAGAGAAGGGGATGCCCCCTGGTTGAAATTCGAGGCGTAGACGAACTCACCGTCGTTCCAATCGGTGTCGAGCAAGTTGAAGCTCTCGAGGCTGAGTTCGAGCTCCTTGAGCCGTGCGGCGACCCGCGCATCCATGAGGAATACGTTGGTGCCGATCTCTCCATAGGGGATTGGACGCCGATAGAGGTAGGTCAAGCCGAGGCCGAAGGTGCCGACCAGGCTCCGTCCCCAGAGCTTGCCCAGAGTGGGCTTCAACGCCAGATCGTCGCGTAACACCACCTGAGGCACGAAGGGCACCAGCGCACCTTCCACGTAGTCTCCGCCAGACTCCGTGAAGGTCGCGCGAGTGTAGGTCGCACCAAGGGACGAGGTGAACCAGGGCGTTGGTTCCGCAGTGAAATCAATCACGGCGCCGTTTCGTTGCGTGGCGGGCACGGGTTCGTTGCGGGCTACCGACTCCAGGAACACGACGTCGTCGCTGAGATCGGTGTGGAACGCGGCGATTGATGCGCGGATCCGCTTTGCATCGCCGTAGCGCACCCCGAACTCATAGGACGTAACCTCGGTGAAGGGGGTGCGCTCACCGGCCCCTAGGCTCCGCGCTTGGGGCGAACGGAAGCCCTCGCCATAGCTCAAGAGGGCGTGCAAGCCAGGCAGTAGCGCGACGTCTACCGTACCCTTCTTACCGAAGTGTGTGCCCTGGGCAGAGCGAGTCTGATCGTTGCGCAGGTGATCCGTGATCCCAAACGAGAGCGCGTCCCAGCGCCCGCCCCCCCGCACGACGACGCGGGAGATGGGGCGCACTGCCAGGTCGAAGTAGCCGGAGACGCTCTGGGCGTGGACCTCCGAGTCGATGACCGACGCCGTGACCTCCCGGGTCACCTGACTGAGCAACCGATCCGACTGCTCGATGCTGTCGTCTCGCCCAGCGATCCCCACACTGATGCTGTCGTGCTCACTGAACAGCTCGATTTGCCGGCGCAGGGACGCCCGGAAGCCTAGCGTGCGTGCGTCGTTCAGCTGCTGGGTGGAATCCCCGTTGACAGGATCCTCGAGGAAACCGGTGAAGTTGTGATCCAGCTCCAGGCTGCGAGTGATGGCGTACGGTCCGAAGTGGAAATGCCAGTCCTCCACCGCTCCGCGCACATCTGCGACGATCTGCGAGCGCCCGCTGCGCCCCCCCTGAGCGGTGTCGTAGCTGTCGAAGCGGTTCACGCGCCCGCTGTCGACGTCGTCGACGCGCAAGACGCCCGCGGAGCCGAAGCGCGCGGCGTAGGTGCTCGCCATCAGTCGCAGCTCGATGTCGTCGTGCAGCGGGTGCACGAGCTGTGCGATCGCCGACGCCCGCTGCGCCGCGCGCCCAACCCCAAAGCCGTCACTCTCGTAGGTCTCGAAAGCCCCGAATGTCTCACTCGGCGCGTCCTTTGGGTGGTAGGCGAGGAAGGCGCGGCGCGCACCGTAGCTGCCGAGCGTGCCGCTCAAGGTGAACCCCGGCTCGTCGTAGCCCAGCTCGAAGTCCATGCTGCCAGCCACCGCGAAGTCGCCTTGCTCGGGAGAGAAGGGACCGGGCAACGCCGTCACACGGCTCACCACCTCTGGCATCACGAAGTGCAGGTCGGCGTAGCCCTGGCCATGCACGTTGCTGACCTCGTTGACCGGAGCGCCGCCCACCCAGAACTCGATGTCTTGCCCGTGCACCGCGTCGAACCCACGGAAAAATATCTGATGAGCTTTGCCTTCGCCGCTGTGCTGCGTCACGAAGGTTCCGGGCACGGTCAGCAGCAAATCGCTGGCCGTTCGATGGGGCGCCGCGCTGAGTACGCGGCGATCGCGTTCGACGGCGCTTGCGGTGCGCGGGGGCGTCGAGGCTCGCACGTAGACCTGGGTGGCCTTCGGTGCGCCCGCAGCTGAATCGTCGGGGGGCTCCGCGGGTTCCGAGGCCCCGGCCTGGTGGTGATGGGCAGCGCGTTCGACGTGCTCTGGGGTTCCAGCTGGGGCCTTCGTCGCGGCTGGTACAACAGGGAGGAATCGAATTACCGCGCGGATTTTAGCGGGGAGGGGGCCTTCGGGACCCATGGCAGGTTCGAAGCGCCAGCGCTTGGCGGCTTCCATGGCGTGGGCCTCGAACTCGCTTGCTTCCACGTTGCTGTCCTGCGGAACCTGGGTGGCGCTCGCGAGCTTGGCTTCGCTCACCTGTCCGGTGTCGTCGACAGTTAGAAAGAGCGCCACGCGCACCTCGGTGGTGCGATCCGAACCCGTCGGCCACGTGGGCTTGGGCTGGCTCAGCACCTTGGGCGGGGTCACCTCCCCGTGGCCGCCGTGGGCTCGAGCAGGCTGTTGCAGCGCCAGCAAAGCGAGCAAACCAGCGGCAAATCCAAGCTGCCCAGGCGACATTGCGCTGGTGTAACACGCGTTGATTGAAACGTGCTACTGATTTTCGTGGGCCAGGCAGGGGGAGGCCTCTACGGTCGGGCGCTGGGGACTCCGCGGGTCGGCCGCAGCCAACCGATGAGCGCGCTTCCAAAGAGCACCCCGAGCCAGCCCAGGCTCGCCCACGCCCAGCGGGGATCCGTAGTCGCGATGGGCAGCGTCCCCAGTGCGCGCGGGAGGTAGGTCAACACGAACACCAGCCACAGGTAACCGAAGTAGAAGAAGCTCAGCCTCAGACGATTCCGTGGAGAAACAAATCCGTGCAGGAACGGGAAGCTGACCAGGAGCGCGTAGCCCAGGATGCCACCGGCCAGGCGGCTACCTGCGGGCCACAAACCCAGCGGCGTGAGGTAGCTGACGATGAAACCCAGGTGCACGACGTGCGCTGCCGCAAACGCGCCGAACCCGGCCACGCTGGGGACTCGGCGCGTCACGCTCCAGCTGATGGACAGCGCGCTGAACAGGGCGAGCGACCAGCGCCCCGTGTTGCGTGTCGCCGCCGCGAACGCAGCGCGGTCCTCTCCGACCAAGGCGATCGACAGTCCGCCGATGGCGCCAGCGGCCAGTGCGGCTCCGATGCTCCACCACAGCGTGGATCGAGCCCTGGGAGTTGAGTCGGCGGATCCCCCAGACATGAAGGTCAAGCATCGGGGCAATACCGGGCCATCGCAAGGTGTCTTCAGTCATCCCCAACGATTCACCGATCGCGCGAGCGTTGGGGCCGTGATCACCCGAGTTCGGGTAGAGTCCAGCGCGGTGCCGCCTAACCCCAAGAAGAGCCCACTCCTCACGCTGGCCCAACGCGGGCGCCGGCCACTCACGGTGCTGTGCTGGAACGTGAACGGCGTGCGCGCGGCGACCCGCAAGGGGCTCGTGCCTTGGCTTCGCGAGGCTGGGCCCGACTTCCTGGCGCTCCAGGAGGTGCGCGCGCTGCCACATCAGATCCCCGCGGAGTTGACCGAGCTCGGGCTCGAGGCGCACTGGGAGCCCGCCGAGCGCCCCGGGTACAGCGGGGTCGGGTGGCTTGGCACCCAGGCGTTCGAGCCGATTGGCGTGGAGCTCGCCCGCCGTTTCCGTGTCGAGGGCCGGGTGTCCTTGGTGAGGTGTGGCGCGCTGTGGTTGTGTTCGGTGTATGTTCCGAAGGGAAGCGGTAGCGCCCGCGACAACAGCCGCGTGCCGTACAAGCTCGCCTTCTCCCGTGCCCTGCGCCGCAAGCTCCAGGCGCTGGTTGACGGCGGAGAACGCGTCGTGGTGCTGGGAGACTTCAACACGGCGCACCAGGACCTCGATCTGTCGCGGCCGAACCAGAATCGCGAGAACAGCGGGTTCCTACCCGAGGAGCGTCGTGATTTTTCGGCGTGGCTCCGCGCGGGGTGGATCGACAGCTTCCGCGCGAAGCAGGTCGAGGTGGACGGTGAGCCGCGAGGGGGTCACTACACCTGGTGGAGTCAGCGCCCGGGGCTGCGCGAGCGAAACGTTGGCTGGCGCATCGACTACGCGCTGGTGAGCCCAGGAGCATGGCCTTTCGTACGCCGTGCTTTCATCCTGCCGGAAGTTCGGGGTAGTGATCACTGTCCCCTCGGGGTGGAGCTCGATCGAGCGGTGCTCAAGCGGTAGACGATGGCGAAACGCTCGGAAGTTCCCGAAGAGCTGGTGAGGGCTAGCGGCATCTTTGCTGGCTCCGGTCCGCTGCTCAGCCTGATCGGCCCGCTCGTCGACCCCCATTGGGTGCAGCGCGGGCTGAATCGAGACTGGCACATCGCAGCGCCGATCTGGGCGCTCTGGGCGGCGAGCGCGGCGATGAGCATAGGCGGCCTGTTGCTGCCCCTGCGACCCGCGTATGGGCGGCCGCTGGTGATGCTCTCAGCGATGGCATGGGCGGGGATGGGCGTGTGGCTCTCCCATCTCAACCCCCTGATGGCGCTCGTGGTCCTCTCGGCGTGCCTGGCGCTGATGCACTGGATGTATCCTGCCCGGCGCATCCTGACGCCGATTGGCCTGGTTCCTGCCGTGTCCTACGCCCGCGGCAGTGCGTCCGTGGTGCTCCTGGCCATCGCAACCGTGATCCTCGCGGAACATAAGCTGGACATCGGCACCTTGGTCGCGTTTCAGGTCGCGTCCGGGATCTCCACGTTGTTGTTCTTGCGTGCGGCCTTTGCCAGGCGCCTGGCGCAACCCGTCGTGTTCTGGCTGGCGTGGCTGATGCTAGGCGTCGCGCTGGTGGACGCGAGCATGTTGCAGACGGCTCGGGTGGGCTGGCGGGGCGTGTTGATGCTCGCTAGCGTGCCGGCGCTGGTCGCGTTGCTGGGCCTGCGACACCCGCGAGGTGGCTCCCGTATGGTCGGGGCGCTGATCGACGCAGTGGCCTCCCATCCCGCGCGCCTGCTGGCCGTGACCTTCCTCGCGCTGTGTGTGGGCGGAGGCTTGTTGCTGCGCCTGCCTGCGGCCAGTGCAGGAGACGAAGCACTGCGGGCAGTCGACGCCGCGTTTACGGCCACCAGCGCCGTCTGCGTTACAGGGCTCATCGTCCTCGATACGCCGGTGGCGCTGAGCCACACCGGCCAGGCGTTGCTCCTGGTGCTGATTCAGGTCGGCGGCCTGGGCATCATGAGCTTCTCCACCGTGATCGCAGCGGCGCTGGGTCAGCGACTCAGCCTGCGTCACGAGGCGGCCATGGCTGAGATGCTCGCAAGCGACAACCGCGGGGAGCTCAACGAGACACTTCGGCGCCTGCTCGGAGTGACATTCATCAGCGAGGTCCTCGGTGCGCTGCTGATGTGGCCGCTCTTCGTCCGTGAGGGCGACTCCGTCTGGGGAGGCCTGTGGCGCGCGAGCTTCACCTCGATCTCGGCGTTCTGCAACGCGGGCTTCGCGCTGCAGTCGGACAGCCTGGTGGGCTACACCCACAACGCGGGCATCCTGAACGTCGTTGGGTTCCTGATCATCTTGGGCGGGCTCTCACCCCTGGTGATCGTGGAGCTTCCTCGCTGGGTGCGGCGCCGCAAAGTGTCGGTGCAGACGCGCCTGGTGATGCTGATGACCATCGGTCTGTTGGTCAGCGGCGCGGTGTTCATTGGCTTGCTCGAGTGGTCCCACGCCTTCGCGGGGCTCAGCTACTGGGATCGCATGAATGCCGCTTGGTTTCAGTCCGTCACGCTGCGTACCGCGGGCTTCAACTCCGTGGATCTGGCGCAGCTGCGGCCAGCGACGCTCTGGGTCATGTGCGTGTACATGTTCGTTGGCGGCAGCCCGGGTGGTACGGCGGGCGGCATCAAGACCACGACTGCTGCCATCCTCTTGGCTGCCGTGGCCAGTGCGATCAAGGGGCGCTGGGACGTCGTGGCGTATGGTCGACGCATCCCAACGCAAAACGTCTACAAGGCCGCAGCGATCGTCACCATCGCGCTGAGTTTCATCGTGGTGGGTGTCGTGGCTCTGGGCGTGACCCAGGAGCTGGACTTCCTGGCCACGCTCTTCGAGGTCGTTTCCGCGCTGGGTACGGTCGGAGTTAGCGTCGGCGCGACTGGACAACTCGACGATGTTGGCAAGGTGATCTTGATGGTGTTGATGTTCATCGGTCGAATTGGTCCCCTGACGCTGTTCTTGTTCTTGAACGAGCGCAGCTTCAACACCGCTTGGGACATGCCCGAAGAAGATGTGGATGTAGGCTAGGCGATGGCCTCAGGAATCGAACGATGAAGAAGCAAGTGATGGTGGTCGGTTTGGGGCACTTTGGCAGCGCGGTCGCTCGAGCGCTGTCGGCTCGCGGGACCGAGGTACTCGCTGTGGACAAGGACGCGGTGCGCGTGCGCAACGTCTCGCAGACGGTCGCTGAAGCGTTGTGCTTCGACGCGACGGATGAAGAGCTGTTGAACCGCACGGCTCCTGCTAGGCGCGATGCCTGCATCTGTGCGATCGGGGACGAAGCCACCGAGGCCTCGATCATGTGTACCGCGTTGTTGAAGCAGATGGGGGCCAAGCGCCTGATCGGACGCGCCAACAACGATCTGCATGCTCGCATCTTGCGACTCGTCGGTGCCGACATGGTGGTCAACCCGGAACGGGACTTCGGGGAACGCTTCGCCAACCTGCTGATTCATGACCGAGTGCTCGGCGAGTTGCCCCTCGGAACCGATTTGGTGCTGACGGAACTCGAGATACCCAAGCTGTTCATCGGCCGGAACCTGATCGAGTTGCAGCTGCCGCGTCGCTACGGAGTGACGGTGGTTGCGATTCGACGCGCCGGCGAGCGCGAGGTCAGCGTGCCAGACCCCAAGGCGGGTTTCGAAGAAGGTGACGTGCTGATCACCGTCGCGTCGAAGGACGCCGTGACGCAGATGTTGGAGCGACTGTAGCCATGGCCAAGCAAGGGGAGAAACCCGGCGAGGAAACAAAAACCGCAGGGAAAAAACCTGTGAAAGCGCCAGCGAAGCCGTCGGGCGGCGCGAAGCAGACCAAGAGCGCAAAGAAGGCGGACAGGCCCGCGAAAGTGGATCGGGCGGAGAAGGAGGCCAAGGCCAAGCAAGGCGCGAAGGCGGGGGAGGATACGCGCGGCCAGAAGGCGACCAAGCGCCCCGCTCGCACCGACGCGATGCAGCTCACGCGGGCCACCCGAGTGGCCTTCACCGCGCTGCTGCTCGTGAACCTCGCCAGCGCTGCGGCTGCGATCGGGCTACTTGGCCGCATGCGTCCGGCGATCGAGCGCATCATCGAGCGCAACATCTACTCCCTCGAGGCCGTGGAGGGCATGCTCGTCGTGCTCGCTCAGCCGGAGGGCCCGACGGAAGCCAACAAGCGCGCGCTGGAGACTGCGCTCGTGCGCGCTGAGCGCAACATCACCGGGGACGATGAGCGTCCCTTGATCGCTCTGTTGCGCAGCCGCTCGGGGCCCGCGTTGAGCGGAGACATCGCGGCACGACGTGAGTCTCTCAAGGCACTGCAGGAGCTCGCCGAGGTGAACCGTAAAGACATCGAGCAGGCTGATCAAAGCGCCAAGCGGCTGGGAACGGCTGGAGCGTGGGCGGTGAGCTTCCTCGCGCTGCTTGGTCTGGGTAGCGGGTTGATCGGGCTCAGGCGCTTCGACCGCCGAGTGCTCGCGCCACTCGAAGAGCTGCACAGCGTGCTGACCGACCATGGTGGTGGGCAGCGGTTGCGGCGCTGTGGCGCCATAGGCCAGGCATCCAAGGAGCTTCACGAGAGCATGGTGAGCTTGAACCAGCTGCTCGATTCCCGCGCGGAAGAATCAGTGAGGCGCATCGCGGTGACCCGTGAAGCGGGCGCAGGAGGCGAGCGCCAGACGCTGTTGGCCGTCTTGGATCTCATCCCAGAACCCACCTGGCTGGTAGACGACGCGGGCGCTATCCTGGCGGCGAACCGCCCAGCCCTCGATCGGGTGGCGCAGGACCCCGCGCTCGCTCGGACGGTGAAGGCCATGGCAGAGGGCGACGACGCCAAGGCCGAGGATAGTGTCCGGCCACGCATCAAGCGCACGCTGGTCGAGAACGGGCCCCGCGCATTGTTACAGCTCGGAAGCGAGAGCCTTCAGTCCACGTAGCCCAGGCCGCGGAGCAGATCGCGTGCGGTGACGGCGCCCAGCGCCTTGCCGTACGGATCAACCACGACGGCTGCGGGCGCTCCGCTCGCCGTAAGCATGTGCGCCACCCATTTGACCGAGGCATCGAGCGGGACTTGAGCGCACGGCCGAACGACACCGTCCTCGGCGCACAACCCGGCGAGGCTCTCACGCGTGCGGTGCTGGCTCAGGCGCATCACGCACAGGGCTGTCAGTAGCCCGACGGGGCGCCTCGCTTCGTCGACCACGACGACGCAGGCGTCGGTCGCCTCGTTGGCCAGGTCGTTGAGTACGCTGGCGACTTCGCTCAGCGGAAGGTCGTGGGTCACGATCATCGGCGGCCGCAGCACGGCGCCAACGCGGGTGTCGGACAGCGTGTCGTGTGGGGGACGGTCGCTTCCGGAGACATGGGGCAGTTGGCTCATCAGGATGGACCTAGCAACTCGTAGGCCAGCGCTGCGTGTTGCAGGCCGCTTGCAGCGGCCTCGTGAAGCGGGGCGGGTGCCACAGGCCGGGTGAGGAATGGCGAGGCGCTGCGTGGCCGAACAACACACCTTCGCCCCGCCGGGCGGCCACACCGAGGCATGCGGGCGCCCATGGCGTCAAATCCGCACATTGTGCGCTGGAGTCCGTCCGGGGCACCGCATATCCTCCTGGCAATGACCTTCGTGCGTGCCCTCGCAGTGCTGTTCGTGGCAGTCCCCCTCACCGCCTGTGACAAGAGCCAGGACGGGCCGCCAGCCGATGTCAAGACCATCGCGGCGTTCCAGGAGGGCAAGCCAGCGGCTGGATCCACGGCGACGATTCAGGGCCTGGTGCAGGCGACCAAGGGCAAGGCGTGGCCGATCGTGGATCGCCCCGGAGGGCCGTTCGTCTACTGTGAGATGGCCTCTCCCCCCGAAGGAGTGGAGAAGGGCGCCCGGGTAGTCGTGACCGGCAAAGTCGCAGACAGCGCGATGCTGAAGGAGTGCACCCTCACTCCCGTGAAGAAGTAGCCCCGCAGGTCCCGGCGCCTACTCTCCGGTGAAGCCGGCGGCCTTGTGACTGCCGTCGCAGAATGGCTTGTTCTTCGAGTGCCCGCAGCGGCAGAGCGCGGCCTTCGTAGCCCGCATCGCCACTCGGCCGCTGGCAGCGACGAGCTCGAACTCACCGCTGAGCAGCAAGGG
Source organism: Polyangia bacterium (assembly GCA_030433055.1). GTDB lineage: Bacteria > Myxococcota_A > Polyangia > Polyangiales > Polyangiaceae > JAHBVY01. Next base: position 4,030 of record JAUILJ010000063.1, on the reverse strand, counting down.
GCCGTTCGCTGCTGGCTTCACGCTCAGTGCCCCCGGCGTCGGGCTGCCGGCGCTCTCGTCATCCAACGTGGCGCCCACGGCGCCATGGTCTTTGAAGCCTGCAGCCTCGTGGCTGTTGTCGCAGAACGGTTTGTTCTTGGACTGCCCACATCGGCACAGTGCCGCGCGGAAACGAACTCCCGGCATGTCAGCGGCCGCCCCCTCGATCTCGAGTTCGCCCGCGAGGTAGAGTGGTCCGTTGTTCGACACGCTCACCACGTTGCGTTCGAACGCGACCTCCGCTGGTCCGCCGTCGTGGCGCTCATACGTCAGCGCTCCGCTCGGGCAACGCTCGACGACGTTCGTCGCCGCGGGCGCGTCTACGCTGTCCGGCTGGCACCAGGGCTGCCTCCCGCCTTCAAAGAGGGCGTTCTCCGCGCGGCCACATTCGCCAACATGAATGCACAGCCGCCCGTCCCAGAACACATCGAGGTGCTTACCCGGGTACTTCGTGATCTTTTCCGACATGATTCCTCCCGCCGCGTACTCTAGCAGTCACTCAGCGGCGCGGCGCTACGCGAGATCGTGATGCTCACCATCGGTGGGGACGGTCACGGAGGTCTGCCAGCCCCGCGCCGCGCATTCTTCAGTGATGCGTCGCCGCATGCTATCCGCGGCAGCAGGCTCCCCGTGAGTAACGAAGATGCGCCGCGGAAGTCGGCGGCTCGGTGTACCCGGGCTTGCCTGGGCTGCGTCATGGGGTCCAAACAGCCAATCCAGCAGCTCCCGGTAGTCGGCGTGGGCGGACAGACTCTGGATGTAGGTCACCTGCGCCCGCACAGGCACGTACTGGCCGTGGATCTTCAGCTCGTCACTGCCCTCCAGGAGCTGACGTCCGCGAGTTCCCATGGCTTGATACCCGACCAGCAACACACAGCTGCGGTCATCCGGGAGGAAACGGCGGAGGTGATGGAGCACACGGCCCCCCGTCGCCATGCCGCTCGCCGAGACGATGATCGCTGGCTCAGTGGACGCGTCCAGCGCCATCGAATCTTCCGGGGTCTGAGAGAACATGGTCGTTCTACGCATGGCCTCGCACTGGGCCGCGCTCAGCCTGGAGTCCTCTGGGTGTTCGAAAAAGATGCGTGTCGCATCGATGGCCATCGGACTATCCAGGTAGATGGGCAGCGCTGGGATGCGACCGCTTCCCTGCAGCTCGGTGAGCAGATGCAGCAGGTGTTGCGCACGACCCACGGCGAAGGCCGGGATCACCAGGGTGCCCTTCTTGTCCGCCACGTGGTTTACCACCTTGCACAGATCATCGAGGCTGTTGTCCGCAGGGTGGCGCCGATCTCCGTAGGTGGATTCGATGACCAGGTTGTCGACGTCGGGCGGTGGCTCAGGTGGCAGCAAGATCGGATCCACGGGGCGACCCACGTCACCGCTGAAGCCAACGCTGGTCTTGGCGAGCTCGAGCTTCAGGCACGCGGAGCCCAGGATGTGGCCGGCTCGGCTGAAGGTCGCCGTCACGCCGGGTGCCGGCTGAAACGCGCGCCCGTACTCGAGCGGTACCAGCTGACGAAGGCACGCCTCCGCTTCGTCGCGAGTGAACAGCGGCTCCGCGGGCTCGTGCTTCGAGTAGCCACTGCGGTTCGCGTGTCTGGCCTCCTCCTCCTGGAGGTACCCCGCATCTGGAAGCAGAATTTGTAGCAAGTCGCGAGTGCCTGCGGTGCAATAGACCTTGCCCTTGAAGCCCATCTTGTGCAGCCGAGGCAGGTAGCCGGAGTGGTCAATGTGGGCGTGGGTGAGGATGACTGCGTTTAGTTGCCTTACGGAAATGGGCGGGTCGTCCCAGTTGCGCATGCGTAGGCGCTTGATCCCCTGGAAGAGGCCGCAATCGATCAACAGCTGGGCGTCCTCCGTTTCTACATGGTATTTGGAGCCGGTGACGGTTTCCGCGGCACCCAGAAAGCTGAGCTTCAGCATGCGTGCAGTCTACGCCCGAATCACGCGCCCGCACCGCGCGCCGGTCGGAGGCTGTTGCCTTTTCTCGGCGCGAGGGCACCCGGTCGCTGACGGAATCGCGAAACTTCTGCTGGCCTGACATCTGGCTTCGTGCGCGGTGTGCGGGTGAGCGAGCGCCGCCCGGTGCTCGGGTACCAGTGGAACTGCCTCCCAGCCGGAGCTCTCACTGCCGAACGCCGGACGTGAGCCCTGGATTTCCCCTCTGCCCTGGCCGGCAGAAAAACTCGTGAAAACACCGGATAGCCGCTCAGCGACGCCCCGTGCCCTGCCTGTTGCGTAGCCGGCGCGAGCCGGGGATCTGCTGAGGGCTAGATCCCCGGCCCGAGCGATGAAAGGATGGTTGATGGGCTGCGCGCGCATCATGCGGCACCCAGTCGATGCCCGTTTCGGGTGGCACAGCAAATGATTCAGCTCTGGGGTAGGGGGACGCGGTGAATACACCAACACTCAGCGTTGGAGACGTGATCTCGGGACGGTTCCACGTCGACGAGCTAGTCGACGGCTACGCGTTGGGCCATGTGGACGACGACGCTGAGGTTCGGCACGACGTCGTCCTGGTCGCGCTCGGGGCTGAAGAGTCGTCGGTCATGCAGGGGATTGAGGGCGCGCAGCACGCTCACCTCGCTCACGTGCACGAGGTGGCTGCCTATGCTCCTGGCGCGGTGCTCGCAGCTGAGCGCGTGACCGGCGAGACGCTGTCGGCTCGACTCGGAGCGGTGGGAAAGAAGCAACCCGTGGACGCGGTGCGCTCGACGTTGCGGCTCGCCGACGCAGCGACCGCGCTGCACCGCAGAGGCGCGATTCATGGTGGCATCTGCGCCGACGCGGTGATCTTGGATCCTCCCGGAAGAGACGGCCCGCTGCTCACCTTTCAGGGCGCTCGCGCTACGTTTCGCGCTCCGGGTGCCAGTGGTCCGCCGACCGAGGCGGACGACACATGGGCTGTCAGCTGCCTCATGTATCAGATGCTCATCGGCCATGCTCCGCCAGCAGAGGGGGTCGCGTCCGAGGAACAACTGGGGGAAGTCGAGGACGCTCGGTTGCGCGCTGTGCTTCTGCACGGACTGACCAGTGACGTGGAGGCCCGTGCCGCGACGCTGAAACCGCTGATGGGGGAGCTCGCGCGCTGGTTCGTCGACCACGCCGGAGACGAATCGCACCCTTCGATCCGCACCAGCCACCCTCCGCCGTTGCCGAATTTCACGGTTTCACCCGTGAACTTGAGCGTGGACGCGAAGCCGCGCATCGAAGAAGAACCCCCAAGCCGCATGGGACGCTTCATCGCCTTCGCGCTGGCGGCAAGCGTGTTGGGGGCGCTGGGAGTCTGGGCCTACTCGGCCACGCGCAAGCCGAGCGTGGTGGAAGTCGCCGTGCCCACCGAGACGAAGCAAGATGCTCCTCCGGTTGATTCCGCTAGGAAAGAGATTGATCTGAGCGAGGTCGCGGTGATGGGAAGCGCAAAGTCCAACGCCGCGGCGGACTCCACCTCGGCCTGCGCCAAGGAATACCTCACAGGGGCCTTCGAGTCGCCGCAACCCATGAGCTGGATGTGCGAGGAGAAGGACGCTGTCGCCGGTGCGAACAAGCTCAAGGTCGCCGTGGTCAAGGGCAGCAAGGGTGGGGTCAGCGACGCGATGCGCCTGATGAGCCAGGCGGGTTGGTACGACCTGCCCATCTATGTCTCCGTTCGGCGAGCCTGCTGCACCGACGCTGCTCCGATCACACTGCCCGAGCCCTCGGACGGCTGTGACGATCTCGCCAAGGTGACTCGTCACCTGAGCGAGACGACGACCTCCGGCAAGGCAACCAAGGCCGCGTTGGACGACTTCGAGAAGGCGGTCAGCTGCGAGTTTCAGGCGGGCAAGGGCAACGCGTACGGGAAGACCGCCCGCCCCGACTCCGCCATGCGCGCGCAGTACGAGACGTTCGCGGCGCGCTTCCAGCACGAGTGAGCGACTCGCTGGCGTGAGGGCTGGGTTTGCTATGCTCCACCCGCCCGCATGAGCATGCTGCAGTTCCTGATCCA